>NZ_LZJM01000175.1:0-13095 GCF_001667665.1 Mycobacterium sp. E342 | reverse complement strand
CGAGCGCGTCGCCATCGCATGCGCGCTCGGCGGCCCGGAGCGCCGGACGTTGTTCTTGTTGTCGAGCACCGAGGCGTACCCTCAGCGCCTGGCCGGCACCCGCCTGTCGCGGGTAGATGCCGTTACGGTGACCACACCCGGCGCCGGCCTGCCCTGAGGAAGAGGTTGACGATGTCGGACTCCTACTACGAGCTCATCGACGGCACCGATCCGTTGGGAGAGAAGTTCCGGGCCACCGACCTGGCGCGCGGCACCTGGTCGGCGTCGATCCAGCATGGCGGGCCGGTGTCGGCGCTGCTGGTGCGGGCGCTGGAACGCTGCGAGCGGCGCGAGGACACCCGCCTGGCCCGCGTCGTCATCGACCTGCTGGGCGGGGTGCCCGCCGAGGGCGACCTGTGGGTCAACGCGCAGGTGCAGCGCGGCGGGAAGCAGATCGAACTGGTCAGCGCCGAGATGCTGGCCCCCGGTCCCGATGGCCGGCCCCGGGCCGTGGCGCGCGCGAGCGGGTGGCGGTTGCAGACGCTGGACACGCGGGCGCTGGCCCACGCCGCCGCCCCCATGCCGGGGCCGCGCAGCGAGGCGCGCAACCGCAACCTCAAGGCGCGGGAGTGGGACCGCAACTACGTGCACAGCCTGGACTGGCTGTGGTTGACGGAGCCGCTGAGCGAGGGCCCCGGCGAATCATGGATCCACCCGACCGTGGATCTGGTCACCGGCGAGAGCATGACACCGCTCGAGCGCCTGTTCGCGGTGGCCGACTGCGCCAACGGCATCGGCAGCAAGCTGGACATCACCCGGTGGACGTTTCTCAACACCGACCTGGCCGTGCACGTGTTCCGGGTTCCGGACGGCGACTGGATCGGCATCCGCGCCGAGACCAGCTACGGCCCGGACGGTGTCGGCACCACGATCGGCACATTGTTCGACGAGCAGGGCGCGGTCGGCGCCATCCAGCAGTCGGTGCTGGTGCGGCCGCGCCCGGGCAAGTCCGGCCGGGAAGCGAAATAACGGTGAACCACTTCGTAGAGTTGCACATATGAGCCGGCCGGCCCAGACCGCGGAACACGACACCTCGACGCGTCAGCGCATCCTCGACGCCACCGCCGAGGTCCTCGGCCGCAACGGCAAGACGAAGCTCAGCCTGTCCGACGTCGCCGCCCAGGCCGGGGTGTCCCGCCCGACGCTGTACCGCTGGTTCGCGTCCAAAGAGGAGTTGCTGTCGGCCTTTTCGAGTTACGAGCGGCAGATCTTCGAAAGCGGCCTGGTGCGGGCGACCGCGGGCCTGAAGGGGGTCGACAAGCTCGACGCGGTGCTGCGGTTCATCGTCGAATACCAGCACTCGTACTCTGGTGTGCGGATGGTCGACGTCGAGCCCGAGCACACCATCGCCCAGTTCTCGTGGGTGATCCCGCAGATGCGGGAGGGATTGCAGCGGCACCTGCCCGGGCCCAACGCCGCGGTCAAGGCGGCGACGGTGATCCGGATCGCCATCTCGCACTACATCGTCCGCAGCGACGACGCCGACCAGTTCCTGGCGCAGTTGCGGCACGCGGTCGGGATCAAGGGCAGCTCCTGATCAGCCGAGTTGCACTGCGACCTTGACGCGGCCCTTCTCGTCGCGGCTGGCGATCGCGTGTCCGGTGCGGTCGGCGCCGTCGAAGTTGAGCAGCGTGATCGGCCCGCCCTCGCCAAGGAAGTTTCGCCACCATGTCTTGCTATCGGGCGACATGACGTGGATGACGACGCCGTCACCGGAGCGTCGGTACCCGACCGGGGTCTGGATCGTCTTACCCGAACGCCTGCCGACGTAGCGAATCTTGATCAGCCCGCGTCGGACCAGTCGCCCGACGACGGGCGCGTCGATCAGACCACCGAACAAGTTGTTGACGACTCCGACGATGGGCGTGTCGAACATCCCGGATGCCATGGATCCCAGCGTATGTCAGACGACGCATGAACGATTAGTCGAACAGCACCGCCGCGTTGAGGTAGCCGGTCGGGTCGAGGGCGGCCTTGATCGTCCGCATCGCCGCGATGTCCGCGGACTCGCGGGACATGCCGAGATAGTGGCGCTTGCGCGTGCCGACGCCGTGCTCGGAGCTGACGTTGCCGCCGGACCGCGCGATGAGTTCCATCATCGGCTCGTATAGCGCATGCTCCCGGTCGGCCGGGCAGCGCAGCACGTTGAGGTGCAGGTTGCCCTCCCCGATGTGGCCGAACAGCACCGGCAGCGCGTCCGGGGCCTGCGCACCGATCAATTCGCCTGCCTCCCTGGCGAATCCGTCGATGGATGACAGCGGCAGGGAGACGTCGAACTTCAGCGGCGGCCCGTATACGCCCAGCACCTCGGCGAGCGACTCACGCACCCGCCAGAGCCGTTGCTGCGCGGCGATATCCACGCCGACGGCGGGCTCGGAGCACATCCGCGCGCCGTCGAGCAGCTCGGCGAGCCGGTCGGTCTGGTCGTGGTCGGCGGCCAGCTCCACCAGCAGCAGCCAGTCGCCCCCGACCGGTGAGCCCACCCCGAGGTGCTCGCCCGTCAGCGCGGCGGCCCGGCCGTCGATCAACTCCAGCGCGGCGATGCCGTCCGCGTCCCGGAACGTCCGGCCGGCGTCCACCAGAGCGTCGAGCCCGGCGAACCCGCACAGCGCGGTCACCCGTCGCGCGGGGATGGGGTGCAGCCGCAGGTCAAGTGCGGTGATGACGCCCAGGGTGCCCTCAGCGCCAACGAACAGCGCCGACAGGTCGTAGCCGGTGTTGTCGCTGCGCACCCGGCTGTGCCGGCGCAACAGCGTCCCGTCGGGCAGCGCCACCTCGAGGCCGACGACCTGTTCGCCCATGTTGCCGTACCGGACCGTGCGCAGGCCGCCGGCGTTGGTCGACGCCATCCCCCCGACCGTCGCGGTGTCCCGGGCGGCCAGGTCGACCCCGAACAGGAGGCCCGCGGCGCCCGCGGCGCGTTGCACCGCGGCCAGGGTGGCGCCGGCGCCGGCGTGGACGCGGCGCTCGAGCGTGTCGACGTCATCGACGGCGTGCAGCCGCTCGGTGGACAGCAGCACGTCGTCGTGTTCGGGCACGGTGCCGGCCACCAGCGAGGTCCGGCCGCCCTGCACCGTCACGTGCGCTCCGTTGTCCCGGCACACCCGCAGCACCTCGGCGACCTGCTCGGCCGAACCCGGGCGCACCAACGCGCTGGCCCGCCCGCGGTAGCGGCCGGTGTGGTCGACGCTGCGGCCCGCGAGCACGTCGGGATCGGTGACCACGTGGTTGGACCCCACGACATCGGCCAAGCTACGCAGCATCGACACCATCCCCTACGCCGAACGTGCACTGACGGCGGAAAATAAGCCCAATTCAGGCGTTGGGTGCACGTTCGGCGACGAACCGAGCCTAAAACGGCTTGTGCGGCACGTCGGTCACCAGGCCGCCGTCCATGACGAACTCGCTCCCGGTGGCATACGACGACTCGTCGCTGGCCAAAAACAGAATGAACGTCGAGACCTCGCGCGACTCGGCCGGGCGGCCGAGCGGAATGGTCACCATGTCGTCGGGGAGATGCTTGGTCATCGGGGTGCGGATGAACCCGGGGTGCACGGAGTTGACCCGGATGTTGTGCCGCGCCAACTCCAGGGCCGCGGACTTCGCCAGGCCGCGCACGGCCCACTTGGAGGCGACGTAGGGGTGCACCATCGGTGCGCCGCGCAGCCCCTCGATCGAGGACACGTTGATGATCGAGCCGCCGCCGGCGGCGATCATCGGGTCCACCGCCACCCGCATGCCCAGGAAGGTTCCGGTCAGGTTGACGTCGATCACCTTCTGCCACTTGGCCAGATCGAAACTCCTCAGCGGGCCGAGCGCGACGGTGCCGGCGTTGTTGACCAACACGTTGAGCTTGCCGAATTCGCCGACCGCGGTCTCGACGGCGGCGTCCCACTGATCGGGCTGCGTGACGTCGAGGTGGACGTAGCGCACCGAGTCGCCGATCTCGTCTGCCACCGCCTTGCCCTCGTCATCGAGGATGTCGCCGATCACCACCTTGGCGCCCTCGGCCGCCAGCAGCCGCGCGTGCTCGGCGCCCATCCCGCGGGCGCCGCCACTGATCAGTGCGACTTTGCCTTCTACCCGTCCCACAGGGACTCCCTTCGATTTAGGTGTTCACCAAAGTGCTTGGTGCGTAAAGACCTTTTCCGGTCACCAGCGGCAGGTCGAGCGTGGTCCGGATGCCCGGTGGCGCGGCGATCACCGCGGGAATCGCGTTGACGATACGCCCGGCGGCCCCCACGATCGCGGCGTGGTTGTGGTCGCCCTTGCGGCTGCTGGGAACGATGTCCACGGCGTAGGAGGGCTCGCCAGTGATCTCGACGCGGTAGGAACCTCCGCCGGCGGCCGGCTGGGCCCAGTCCGGTCGCAGGTCGGGCCGCAGCCGGGTGATGTGCTCGATGACGATGGCCGGCCGCCCGTTGGACATGCCGCGAATCTCGAATTGCAGCGCGGCCATGGTGCCCTTGGCGACGTGCCCCACCGCGATGTCGAAGTCTTCCGGCGCGGGCTCGCGCTGGTAGGACTCGGTGATCTCGTCGATCTCGATGCCCAATCCCGCCGCCAGTTGACGGATCGCCGTCCCCCACGCGATGCCGAGGATGCCCGCCTGCAGCAGCATCGGCACCTCGTCGAGCGGCCGGCCGAATCCCATGTAGTGCATGACCTCGGCGCCGTCGTAGGTGGCGTAATCGGCGATCTCCATGCAGCGCACCTGTTCGATACTCTGACAGGTGCCCGCCAGCGCGAACGGGATGAGGTCGTTGATGAAGCCGGGGTCGACGCCGGTGATGAAGATGCTCGAATTGCCTTGCCGGGCGGCGTCTTCGACGCGGTCGATGTACTTGTCGGGCATCACGCCCCACGGGTGTTGCAGCAGCCCCGGCGAGGACCCGACGACGTTCACGCCGGCGGCCAGGATGCGCATGACGTCGGCCATGGCATCGGGCAGCCGGGTGTCGCCCATGGCGCAGTAGACGACGCACTCGGGCTTAGTGGCCAACAGGGCATCCAGGTCTCCCACGGCCGTGACGCCGGTGACGACACCGGGTTCCAGGCCGGCTCCGCACAGATCGCCGGCGTCCCTGCCCACCTTCTCCGGGGTGGACACGCACACACCCGCCAGCTCGAACTGCGGGTTGGTGATGAGCTCGGTGAGGGCCAACCCCCCGACGTTTCCGGTACCGACGTGCGCGACGCGGATCGCCATGGGAGTCTCCGTTCGTTGAGCGCTCAAACGTTTCTAGACACTAGTCCATAAAAACGGTGGCGCATACCGGCGGACGGATCGCCGCGGCCCAGGCAGAATAGCTCGCTGATGGCACAACGAGAAGACCTTCGGTTCCCGTCCGGCGGCGACCTGATCAGCGCATGGCTCTACCGCCCGGCCGGCGACGCGCCCGCGCCGTTGTTGGTGATGGCGCACGGGCTGGGCGGGGTGCGCAGCATGCGCCTCGACGCCTACGCCGAACGATTCAGCGCGGCGGGTTACGCCTGCCTAGTGTTCGACTATCGCAATTTCGGCGACAGCGAGGGCGAGCCGCGCCAGCTCCTCGATGTGGGGCTGCAGCTCGCCGACTGGGCCGCCGCGGTCACCTACGCCCGCACCCTGCCGGGCATCGATCCCAATCGAATTGCCCTGTGGGGCACCTCTTTTGCCGGCGGCCATGTGATCGCCACGGCGGCCCGGCTGCCGGGCATCGCCGCCGCGGTCGTCCAATGCCCCTTCACCGACGGCATCGCGTCGGCGCGCACGATCAGCAACCCGCTGGTCTTTGCGCGGGTCGGCCTCCTGGCGGCACGTGACCTGGTGGCCGCCCGACTGCGCAAGCCTCCGGTCACGGTGCCGGCGGTCGGAAGACCCGGGGACATCGCGTTGATGACCACGCCCGACGCGTACCCCGGCTATCTCAGGCTGGTGCCCGAGGGTGAGGAACTGACCAACGAGGTGGCGGCCCGAATTGCGTTGAAGATCATGGCCTATCGCCCGGGGCGCCTCGCCGCCAAGGTCGCCTGCCCGATCTTGTTCTGCGTCTGCGAAGCCGACTCCGTGGCCCCCGCGGCGGCGACGCTGCGCTACGCGGCCAAGGCCCCGCGCGGCGAGATCAAGCTCTACCCGGAGGGCCATTTCGCGATCTACGTCGACGAGGCGTTCGAGCGCGTGGTGGCCGACCAGATCGCCTTCCTCGACAAGCACCTGAACGGCGCCTAGTTAGGACCTAGGGACCGAGCGGGGAACTGGTGCGGATCGCTTCGTCGCGGATCAGGCCGCGCAGCAGCGCGGTGCTGAATTCGGCGGCGATCTCCTTGGCGCTGCGCCGTCCGCTCGGCCGCAACCACCGGTAGGCACCCAGCGTCATGCCGATGTATCCGAGCGCCAGGACGTGGGAATCGCACTGGTAGAACTCGCCGCTGGCGATCCCCCGGTCGATGAGGCCGTGCACGTGCTCGTAGACCTGGGTTTCCTTCTCCCTGACCGCGGCGACCTGTTCCTCGGTGAACCACTCGGCGATGTAGGGCGCCTCCTGAAAGTAGACGGCGGCCCGTTCGGGGTTGGCCGCGATGCCGGTGAGCAGGCGGACGGTGTACTGGTAGAGCGCCTCGCGGGCGGTCCAGGACGGATCGTCGTGAACGGCGGCCAGTGTGCCCTCGGCGGCTTGCTGGTAGATGTCGTAGAGGATCAGGGACTTGCTGGCGTAGTAGTGGTACACCGTCGCCTTGTTCAGCCCGATCACGTCGGCGACGTCGTCCATCCGGGTGCCGTGATAACCGCGGGCGGCGAACAGCTTGGTGGCCACAGCCAGCAGCTCCTCGCGGCGCGTTCGTCCGTTCTCGGATGCCATCGGTACTCGCTATCGTCATCGCCCGGCCGGTTGCCCGGGTGCCGGGCACGGCCAATTATCAATCAACTGGTTGGACAGTTTAGGCAAACGCCAGGTATCGCCCCGACGAGGATGGGACTAGACTCGCCGTCAAAGCTCAAGTCGCGACTGGAGGGGTGGCCTCATGGATCCGAGTCCGGACTACGACGCTAGCGACGAGATCGAGTTCTTCTTCCGCTACGTTCCGTGGGGCCTGCGGGGGGTCGTCGACGGCAACGGCTACCCGCCGCCCGCCTACCCGCCCGTCTAACTGGTCTGGCGGTGACCCGCAGCGCCCAGCTTCGCTGCGCTTGCGATCACCGCTAAAGCGCCTTCAGTTCCTCGGCGACCTCGGTCACCGACTTCTTCGCGTCCCCGAACAGCATCGTCGTCCCTTCGGCGTAGAACAGCGGGTTGTCGATGCCCGCGAACCCGGAGTTCATCGACCGCTTGAGCACGATCACCGACTTCGCCTTGTCCACATTGAGGATGGGCATGCCGTAGATCGGGCTGGATTGCTCGTTGCGGGCCGCCGGGTTGGTGACGTCGTTGGCGCCGATGACGATCGCGACATCGGTGCGGGCGAACTCGTCGTTGATGTCGTCCATGTCCTTCATGGCGTCGTAGTCCACTTCGGCCTCGGCCAGCAGCACGTTCATGTGCCCGGGCATCCGGCCCGCGACCGGGTGGATCGCGTACTTCACCGGCACGCCCTTCTCCTCGAGCAGGCTGGCCATGTCCTTGACGGCGTGCTGGGCCTGCGCCACGGCCAGGCCGTAGCCGGGGACCACGATCACCTGGTTGGCGTACGCCATCTGGATCGCGGCGTCGGCGGCCGAGGTCGCCTTGACGTGTTTGTCGCCGCCGTCGCCACCGGCGCCCGGGGCCACGCCCCCACCCCCGAAGCCCCCCGCCACAATCGCCGGGATGGAGCGGTTCATCGCCTTGGCCATCAGGTTGGTCAGGATCGAGCCGGAGGCGCCGACGATCATGCCGGCCACGATCATCGCGGTGTTGTTGAGCGCCAGGCCGGCCGCGGCGGCCGACAGCCCGGTCATCGCGTTGAGCAGCGAGATGACCACCGGCATGTCGGCGCCGCCGATCGGCAGCACCACCATCAGGCCGAGCACACCGGCGGCGGCCAGCAGGCCGACCATCCACCACAGTGATGCTCCGCCGGTGCCGGGGTGCGCGTGCAACCCGACGACCACGGCGGCCGCGACCGCGCCGACGAGCAGCAGCAGGTTGATCGGTTGCTGCGCCTTGCCGAAGCCGATCGGCGCCCCAGAGATGATCTCCTGCAGCTTGCCGAACGCGATGATCGAGCCCCAGAACGAGATCGACCCGATGATCGCGGCGAACAGCGACGCCACCACGATGTGCACGGTCGGCGACTCGCCATGCTGGAAGGCCGAAAAGCCCTTCGTTTCAATGAATTCCGCCAGGGCGATCAGCGCGACGGTGCCACCGCCGACGCCGTTGAAGAAGGCCACCAGCTGCGGCATGGCGGTCATCTTGGTCAACCGGGCCGGGGGAACGCCCAGCAGCACACCCACGACCAGGCCGGCGATGATCAGTACCCAGGATTCGGTGTGGCGGATCTTGATCAGCGTCGCGGCGACGGCGATGGCCATGCCCACCGCGGCGATCAGGTTGCCGCGCACCGCGGTCTTGGGGCCCGTCAGGCCCATCAGGCCATAGATGAAGAGGGCGAACGAAATGATGTACAGGACGGTGACGAGGTAGTTCATTTCGCCGCGGGCTCCTCGAGTTTGGCGGGCGCCCGCTTCTTGCCCTTGAACATGCCCAGCATCCGGTCGGTGACGATGAAGCCGCCGATGACGTTCAGGGTGCCGAAGACCACCGCGACGAACAGGATGATCTGCACCGCCAACGACGGGTGCTCAACCTCGCCGAACACCACCAGCGCGCCCAGCACCACGATGCCGTGAATGGCATTGGTCCCCGACATCAGTGGCGTGTGCAGCGTGTTGGGCACCTTGGAAATGACCGCGAAGCCGACGAACCCGGACAGCACCAGGATCGCCAGGTTGGCCAATAGCTCGTCGTACATCTAGTCCTCTCTAACCGGCCGCGGGCGTCCGGGTGACATACGCCGCCGCGACGACCTCGTCGTCGAAGTCCGGGGCGAGCTTGCCGTCTTTGATCAGTAGGTCCAGCAGCGCGGTGATGTTCTTGCTGTAGAGCTCGCTGGCGTGCTCCGGCATCGTCGCCGGCAAATTCAGCGGCGAGGCGATGGTCACGTCATGCTTGACGACCGTGCGCCCCGGCTCGGTCAGTTCACAGTTGCCCCCGGTCTCCCCCGCCAGGTCCACCACCACGCTGCCGGGCTTCATCGACTCCACCGCCGCGGCGGTCACCAGGCGTGGCGCGGGCCGTCCGGGCACCAGCGCGGTGGTGATCACCACGTCGAACCCGGCGATCGCCTTCTCCAGGGACTGCTGCTGCTGGGCGCGTTCGGACTCCGTGAGCTCGCGCGCGTACCCGCCCTCACCCGCCGCGTCGATCCCGATGTCGAGCCACTGCGCCCCCACCGAACGGACCTGGTCGGCCACCTCGGGCCGCACGTCGTAGCCGGAGGTTCGCGCACCCAGCCGTTTGGCCGTCGCCAGCGCCTGCAGCCCGGCCACCCCGACACCGAGCACCAGCACGCTGGCCGGCTTCACGGTACCGGCCGCGGTCGTCAGCATGGGGAAGAATCGCGTCGACTCCGAGGCGGCCAGCAGCACGGCCTTGTAACCGGCGACGTTGGCCTGCGACGACAGCGCGTCCATGACCTGGGCCCGCGAGATCCGCGGAATGGCCTCGAGCGCGAACGCCTGCACGCCGGCCTCGGTGAGCGCGCCGATGGAGTTGTCGGCGTTGCGCGGCGCCAGGAAGCCGATCAGGGTCTGCCCGCGGCGCAACCTGGCGACCTCTTCTTTGGTCGGCGGCGCCACCTTCACGACGACGTCGGCGGACCAGGCGTCCCCGATCCCGGCGCCGGCCTCGGTGTAGAGCTGGTCGGGCAGCAACGCGCCTTCTCCGGCACCCGACTCGACCACCACCGCCACACCGCTGGCGATCAGCGACGCCACCGCCTTGGGTACCAGCGCGACCCGCCGTTCGTCGGCCCCGGACTCGGCGACCACCCCTACCGTCGTCTGCGCATCTGTCATGGCGCGTACATCTGCTTCCCGCACTTTCCTGCCGTTTGGATGTGCCGCCGCCGGCGGGCCGCACGCTTCGCTACCTTAACGCCTCCCGGATTCCGCCCCGGACGTGCGATCGGCCGGGGCGGGGATACCCCGGCGCGGCCGATCGCATCCCGTCGATGGTTCGTTACCCGGCCCGCGCGCAGTAGCTGCCACCACGTTGTGGAGTCACACGGCGGGGTTGTGGCCCGACGGTTACCAGAGCGGGATGTCGCGGGCGTGTTCCGCGGGCGGCCGTGGTCCGAAGTAGCGCCGCTCGGACACGTCGATCCGCAGGTCGTTGATGCTGGCCTCGCGGCGCGCCATCAAGCCGGACGGGGAGAACTCCCACAGCTCGTTGCCGTAGCTGCGGTACCACTGGCCGCTCGCGTCGTGGCACTCGTACTGAAAGCGCACAGCGATGCGGTTGTCGTGGAAGTCCCACAGGCTTTTTCGCAGCGCGTAGTCGAGCTCCCGCTGCCACTTGCGGGTCAGGAAGGCCACGATCTGGTCGCGCCCGACCACGTGCTCGTCCCTGTTGCGCCACTGCGAGTCGGGCGTGTACGCGAGGCTGACGCGGTGCGGGTCGCAGGTGTTCCACGCGTCCTCGGCGGCCTGCACCTTCTGCAGGGCCGTCTCCAGGGTGAACGGCGGGAACGGCGGACGGGATTCGGTCATGGCGCCATGTCTACCGCGAGACTGCATCCGCGCACACCCGTTGCGGCGTGTCGTGTGTGTGGTTTCAGTGTCGCGAAGGTGACCAATGAGGCTCGCCATATAGGCCGTCCCGACACGTGTCCTATCGTGACGGCATGGACTTCGCGATGTCGGCCAAAGCCAACGATTACCACCAGCGATTGACCGACTTCATGACCGAGCACGTCTTCCCGGCCGAGGCCGAGTACGACAAGTACAGGGACGAGGCCGGCCCCGACGATCACACCGTCCCGCCGATCATCGAGGAACTGAAGACCAAGGCCAAAGAGCGCGGCCTGTGGAACCTGTTCCTGCCGGCCGAGTCGGGCCTGACCAACCTGGAATACGCTCCCCTGGCCGAGATCAGCGGCTGGAGCCTGGAGATCGCGCCCGAGGCGCTCAACTGCGCGGCGCCGGACACCGGGAACATGGAGACGCTGCACCTGTTCGCCACCGAGGAGCAGCGCAAGCAGTGGCTGGAGCCATTGCTGGGCGGCGAGATCCGCAGCGCCTTCTCCATGACCGAGCCGGCGGTCGCCAGCAGCGACGCGCGCAACATCGAGACCTCCATCGTGCGCGACGGCGGCGACTACGTCATCAACGGCCGCAAGTGGTGGACCTCCGGCGCGTCGGACCCGCGCTGCAAGATCCTGATCGTCATGGGCCGCACCAATCCGGACGCGGCGAGCCACCAGCAGCAGTCGATGGTGCTGGTGCCGATCGACACCCCCGGCGTGACGGTCGTCCGCTCCACCACGGTCTTCGGCTACCAGGACCAGCCCGGCCACTGCGAGATCATCTACGACAACGTCCGGGTGCCGGTCACCAACCTGCTCGGTGAGGAGGGCGGCGGTTTCGCGATCGCCCAGGCCCGGCTCGGGCCGGGCCGCATCCACCACTGCATGCGCGCGCTCGGCGGAGCCGAACGCGCGCTGGCCCTCATGGTGGACCGGGTGCAGAACCGGGTGGCGTTCGGCCGCCCGCTGGCCGAGCAGGGCGTGGTGCGAGAGGCGATTGCCAAGTCGCGCAACGAGATCGACCAGGCGCGGCTGTTGTGCCACAAGGCGGCGTGGACGATCGACCAGCACGGCAACAAGGCCGCGCACACGCTGGTGTCCCAGATCAAGGCGGTGGCGCCGCAGGTGGCCTGCAATGTGATCGACCGCGCCATCCAGGTGCACGGCGCCGCCGGCGTCAGCGAGGACACGGTGCTGGCCCGGTCGTACGGCTGGCATCGGGCCATGCGCCTGTTCGACGGCCCCGATGAGGTGCACATGCGGACCATCGCGCGCGCCGAACTCGGCGCGGAGAAGTCCCCGCTGGCCGCGGCGGTCACCGCACATGGGTAGATCAGCCGTCCGGGAGCTGCCCGGCGCGTGGAACTTCCGCGATGTCGCCGACGGCGTGGGGGCGCTGCGGCCGGGCCGGCTGTTCCGGTCCAGCGAGCTGAGCCGCCTCGACGACCACGGCCGGGCGACGCTGCGGGAGCTGGGCATCACCGACGTCGCCGATCTGCGCGCCGCCCGGGAGGTCGCCCGTCGCGGGCCCGGACGGGTCCCCGAGGGCGTCGACGTTCACCTGCTGCCGTTCCCGGACCTCGGCGACGACGCCGACGACACCGACGAGGCACCCCACGAGCACGCGTTCCGGCAACTGATGACCAACGGCGAGCCCGACGAGTCCATCAGCGACACCGCCGCCCGGTACATGGTCGACGAGTACCGGCAGTTCCCCACCCGCAACGGCGCCCAGCGCGCGGTGCACCGCGTCGTCACGCTGCTGGCCGCCGGGCGCCCCGTCCTCACGCACTGCTTCGCGGGCAAGGACCGCACCGGGTTCGTGGTGGCGACGGTGCTCGAGACCGTCGGCATCGACCGCGACACCATCGTCGCGGACTACCTGCGCAGCAATGACGCTGTAGCGGAGCTGCGGGCCCGGATCTCGGAGATGATCCGGCAGCGCTCGGAGGCCGAGCTCACCCCGGAGGTGGTGACCTTCACCGAGGCGCGGCTGTCCGACGGTGTGCTCGGGGTCCGGCCGGAGTACCTGGCCGCGGCGTGGCAGACGATCGACGACGAATTCGGTTCGCTGGACGCCTATCTGAGCGATGCGGGCATCGCCGGGGCCGACGTGGACCGACTACGTCAGGCGCTGCTCGCCTGACTCGGGCCACGCCGCCCCGGCCGCGACCGGCTACAGCTTGAAGTTGGCCTGCTTGGCCGCGGAGAGGTCGTCGATCTCGGCCCAGTGCGCGGCGACGTCCTCCACCGACGGCGGCTTGTCGAAGTTGGCGCCCTCGTTCTGGA
>NZ_LZJM01000174.1:0-35252 GCF_001667665.1 Mycobacterium sp. E342 | reverse complement strand
CGGCGGGCTGGCCGGCGTGGTCGGCGGCGCGCCCAACCCGTACACCTACCCGGAGAACCTGCCGCGGGTGAACGCGCACGGCGGACCCGGCGGCGCCCCGGGGTGCTGGCAGCCCATCACCCGCCACCTGTGGCCCGCACCGGAATTAGTGATGGACACCGGCAACAGCATCGCGCCGTACAACCACCTCGACACCGGATCGCCGTACGCGATCGAGTACGTCTGGGGACGCCAGGTCGGGGACAACACGATCAATCCCTAGAACCGCGCCCCGAAGAATGCAGAATGTCTTGATGCTGGCGCGCGGGGACCGCTGACGTGCCGGGGTTTGGCTTCCACACCCTGGCCCTGCTGACGGCCATCGGGTTGGCCGGTCCGCTGCTGGCCGCGGTGCCGCGCCTTCGGATACCGGTGGTCATCGGTGAGCTGATCGCGGGGCTCGTCGTCGGTCGGACCGGTTTGAACGTCGTCGACGTGACCAACCCGACGTTCCAGCTGCTCGCCAACGTCGGCTTCGCCCTGGTCATGTTCGTCGTGGGCACCCACGTCCCGGTCGGCGCCGGCACGCTGCGCGCGTCGCTACCGCAGGCGCTGGCGCGGGCGACGCTGGCCGGCGCCGTCGCGGCGGCGTTCGCCGCCGGGCTTGCGGCGGCCTTCGGGACCGGCCACGCGGCCATGTACGCGGTCCTCATGGCCTCCTCGTCGGCGGCGCTGGCACTTCCGGTGATCGACTCGCTGCGGCTGCGGGGGCCGCAGGTCGTTGCCGTCACGGCGCAGATCGCGGTCGCCGACGCGGCCGGTATCGTCCTGCTGCCGTTGGTGATCGACCTCCGGCATGCGGGCGCCGCCGCGCTCGGCGCGCTGGCGGTGGCCGGCTGCTCAGTGCTGCTGTATGTGGTGCTGCGCCGGTCCGACGCCGGCGGCTGGCGGCGCCGCATGCACGTCTACTCCGAAAACCGCCGGTTCGCGCTCGAACTGCGGACCAACCTCATCGTGCTGTTCGCCCTGGCCGCGCTCGCCGTCAGCACGCACGTGTCCGTCATGCTGGCCGGCTTCGCGGTGGGCCTGGTGGTCGGCATGGTCGGCGAACCGCGCCGGCTGGCCCGTCAGCTGTTCGGGATCACCGAGGGTTTCTTCAGCCCGCTGTTCTTCGTCTGGCTGGGCGCCTCGCTGCAGGTACGCGAGCTGGGTGCCCACCCGAAACTCATCCTGCTCGGCGCGGGCCTGGGGCTCGGAGCCGTGCTGGCGCACTGCGTGGGCAGGTTGCTCGGTCAACCGTTCACCCTGGCGGTGCTCTCGGCGGCTCAGCTCGGCGTGCCGGTGGCCGCCGCCACCATCGGCACCGAGGAACACCTGCTGGTCGCCGGTGAAGCCTCCGCGCTGATGTTCGGCGCCTTGCTGACGATCGCCGCCGCCTCGATCGCCGGCGCGGTCGCGTCGCGCAACCAGGTGACCAAAGGCCCTACCGCCGCGGGACCTCCGCATCCTCGAACGCACGACTGAAGCACTCGCCATCCGGTTGCGTTCGGCCCTGTGGCCGCAACCGGGTGAGTGGTCGGATGGAACCCACGCTCGATCGAGGAGGCCGTGATGAGGTTCACCACACGACGCCACCATCTGCGGCCCCTGCCGACCGCCACGATGTTCCGGGTTACCGATCGCCTGCACTGCGGGCGCACCGTCCGGGTCCCGGGTCACGAGATCGCTCCCCTCGTGTCGGCATGGCTGGCGGAGCTCGGCGCCCACAGCCCCCTGGTCGACGAGCTGGCCCGGGCGGCGTGCGTGGGTGACTGGGCGGTGGCCTATGCCATCGGCGATCAGCTGTCCGTCGACGTGGCGATCTCGGCGGCCGCGTAGCTACCGGATTGGCCCAAAGTCCCTCGGCCTAGTGCCGTCCTGCTCTGGCCGGGCGGGCTGCAAATCCGCAATCGTAGACAGCACGAAGCGATATCCGAAGGGAACGACCGCCATGAACACTCGATTTCCGGATGCCGGCACGGTCCGGACGGTCTTGAGTTTGGCATCCCGGGCACCTTCGGTGCACAACACCCAACCGTGGCGGTGGCGCGTGGACGCGGCGAGTCTGCATCTGTATTCGGACGCGAGTCGGCAACTGCCCAACACCGACCCGGACGGCCGGGATCTCATGTTGAGTTGCGGTGCGGCGCTGCATCACTGCGTCGTCGCGCTCGCGGCGGTCGGGTGGCTCTCCAAGGTGACCCGGCTCCCGAATCCCGCCGACCCCAGCCACCTGGCGGCAATCGAACTTTCGCCACACCGCGCGGACACCGTCGACATAGCGCTGGCCGCCGCGATACCGCGGCGGCGAACCGACCGCCGCTACTACAGCTCGTGGCCGGTGCCGGTCGGCGATGTGGCCCTGATGGCGGCGCGGGCGGCGCGAAGCGGCGTGACCCTGTGCCAAGTCGAAGACCTCGACAATCTGCGCAACATCGTCGCCCAATCCGTCCGGGATCACTTGAGCCAGGACTATCTTGCCGAGCTCACGACATGGAGTGGGCGCTACGCGTCGGTGGCCGGCGTCCCCGCGCGCAACACGCCCGTGCCGGATCCGGCCGCGAAGATTCCGGGCCGGTTCTTCGCCGGGGCGGTGCTGCCCATGCCGCCGGACTCGTCCTCGGCCGAGGACAACGCCGTCGTCCTTGCCCTGGGCACCCGCAACGACGACCGCCTGGCCCAGCTGCGGGCCGGCGAGGCCACCAGCGTCGTGCTCCTCACCGCGACCTCACTGGGGCTGGCCAGCTGCCCGGTGACCGAACCGTTGGAAACGCCCGAAACGCGCGCGGCGGTCCAATCCGACATCTTCGGCGACAGCAGCTATCCGCAGATGCTGCTCCGGGTGGGCTGGGCGCCGATCAACGCCGACCCCTTGCCGGCGACACCGCGGCGCGAGCTGTCGGACTTCGTCGAGTGGGCGGTCGATCACGAGCACCAGGTCGTCCACTGAGACGGCGGATGCATTCAAAACGATTGCGGCGCAAAGGAAACCATGGACACGTTCACGTTGGACCCGCGCCGCTGGCGGGTGGCACGGCTTTGCGGTCGTAACCCGTTGCTTCGCCGGACGGACCGCATCGAGGCCCTGGTCCTTCTCGTCGCGCTGGTCGTGACCCTGATCGCCGTCCCCGTGGCCGGTGTGGTCGGCGCGGTGACCTACGAGGCGCGGGATCGGGTGTACACCCGAGAGGCGCACGAACGCCACCGCGTGACGGCAAGGGTGGTCGACGCCAGGGTCGAGGACCTGGGTCTGACCGTCGTGCAGGCGAAGTGGCCGGGACCGACCGGCGAGCGCGGCGGGCCGCTGGAACTCGCCGAGCGCGCCGAGGCGGGCGGAACCGTGGAAATCTGGGTGGACCGGAACGGCGATCCGGTGGTCGCGCCCACCCCGACCTGGCTCGCCGCGGGCGAGGCGGTCGGCGTGGCGGTGGTGACCGCGCTGTCGGCGATCATGGTGATGGCGGCGCTCGTCGCCGTCGTCCGATCGCGGCTGGACCGGGCTCGCGACGCCCTGTGGGAACGTGACCTCGAGCTGTTCGCTGAGACCTGGTAGTCGGTGGCCCCGTTGTCAACCCCTATACAGCACAGTCGAATTGGCGGATGATGTGGCGATGAGCGGAGACGGCGAAGATTCCGGTGCCGCATCGTTGGACACCGCCGGGCTGCACCGCCTCGTCGAGGTCCTGGTCGAGCGCGGATACCGCGTCGTCGGTCCGACCTTGCGGGATGACGCCATCGTCCTCGACGAACTCGACTCCGCGGCGGACCTGCCGTGGGGGTGGGGCGTCGACGTGGCCCCGGGGCATTACCGGGTGCGCCGGCGCGACGACGACGCGGCCTTCGGGCATTCGGCGGGGCCCCAGTCATGGAAGCAGTTCCTGCACCCCCCGCGGCGCCGGCTGTGGTCCGGCAGCCGAGACGGGTTCAGCACCGCCGATTCCGACGAGGAGGTTCCGCGGTACGCGTTCCTGGGAGTGCGTGGGTGTGACCTGGCCGCGATCGCGACGCTCGACCGGGTCCTCGGCCGTGGCCAGTTCCCCGACAACTCCTTCGTCCGCCGGCATCGGCAGATCTTCGTGGTCGCGGTGAATTGTACGGAGCCGGGCGGGTTGTGCTTCTGCGCCTCGATGGGCACCGGCCCCGCGGCCGGCCCCGGCTACGACTTGTCCCTGACCGAGCGGCCCGACGGCGATGGTGTGACCTATGTGGTCGAGGTGGGCACCGACGAGGGTGCCGACGTCCTTGCGGCCGTTCCCCATCGGGGTGCCGACGATGCGGAGATCGATTCGGCGCACGCCGCGGTGCAGGCCGCGTCCCACCGGATGGGCCGCCAGATGCCGGACACCGACCTGCGCGCCCTGCTGCTTCGCTCGCGCGAGTCGCCACAGTGGGAGGAGGTCGCCAGTCGCTGCCTGACGTGCGGCAACTGCACGATGGTGTGCCCCACCTGTTACTGCACCAGCACCGAAGACGTCAGCGACCTGACCGGCGAGCATGCCGAGCGCTGGCAGCACTGGGCGTCGTGCTACGAGTTCGATTTCACCTACGTGCACGGCGGCGGCAGCGTGCGCCAGTCCCCGGAGTCGCGGTACCGGCATTGGATCACCCACAAGCTGGGCACCTGGCACGACCAGTTCGACATGTCCGGCTGTGTCGGCTGCGGGCGGTGTATCGCCTGGTGCCCCACCGGGATCGACATCACCGAAGAGATGAACAAGATGGCCCGCGATGACTGACGGCCCACCACCGTCCCCGATGGCGCCCAACCCCTACCGGGTACGCAGCCGCGTCGTGGAAAGCCCCGATTCGGCGACACTGTGCCTCGAACCGCTCGGCGAAGTCCTGCGCACGCCGCAGCCCGGGGAGTTCATGATGCTGTACGCCTTCGGCATCGGGGAGGCGGCGATCTCGATCAGCGGCGATCCCACGGTCACCGACGGCTCGATCACGCACACCATTCGCGCGGTCGGGGCGGTGAGCCGCGCCCTGCACGACGCGCAGCCGGGCGCCGTCATCGGGGTGCGCGGCCCGTTCGGCACCACCTGGGGGCTCGAGGAGGCCGCCGGGCGAGACCTGGTCATGGTCGCCGGCGGCGTGGGATTGTGCCCGCTGCGCCCGGCGATACTGGGCGCGTTGGCCGAGCGCGCGCGCTACGGCAAGCTGATCCTGATCGCGGGCGCCCGCTCGCGCGACGACTTCGTGTTCGCCGCCCAGCTCGAGAAGTGGTCCGCCGACCCGCAGATCGAACTGCACTTGACCGTCGACGTCCCGGTCCACGGCTGGCGCGGCGAAGTCGGCCTGGTCACCGAGCCGCTGAAGCGGCTCGCGCTGAATCCCGGCCGCACCACCGCCTTTCTGTGCGGCCCGGAGCCGATGCTGCGGTTCGTCGCGGAGGCGTTGTTGGCCAAAGGCATGGCCGCCAACGATATTCGGGTATCGCTGGAGCGCAACATGCAATGCGGGATCGGAACGTGCGGCCACTGCCAGCTGGGCCAGTTGCTGGTGTGCCGCGACGGGCCGGTCGTCGGTTACGACGTCGCCGGTCCGCTATTGACAGTCAAGGAGCTGTAATGGGCCCCACTTTGGCCGTGTGGAAGTTCGCGTCCTGCGACGGTTGCCAGCTGACGCTGCTCGACTGCGAGGACGAGTTGCTGACCCTCGCCGACCAGGTGCAGATCGCTACCTTCGCCGAGGCGTCGAGCTCGATGGTCGGCGGACCCTACGACGTGTCACTCGTCGAGGGGTCCGTCACCACCCATCACGACGCGCAACGGATCCGCGAGATCCGTGAACAATCCAAGGTGCTGGTCACCATCGGCGCGTGCGCGACGGCCGGGGGAGTGCAGGCGCTGCGCAACTTCGCCGACGTCGACGAGTTCGCCTCCGTCGTCTACGCCAGGCCCGACTACATCGACACGCTGGCGACGTCCACCCCGGCGGCCGCGCACGTCAAGGTCGATTACCAGGTGCAGGGCTGCCCGATCGACCGCGGCCAGCTGCTGGATACCCTCGCCGCGCTGCTGATCGGGCGCAAGCCGCGGCTGCCGGCCAAGACGGTGTGCACCGAGTGCAAAATGCGCGGGGTGACGTGTGTGCTGGTCGCCGACGGCACCCCGTGCCTGGGCCCGGTCACCCACGCCGGCTGTGGGGCGTTGTGCCCCAGTCATCGTCGTGGCTGCTACGGCTGTTTCGGCCCGGCGGCGACGCCGCAAATCGGGACACTGATTCCGCTGCTGCGCCGCGACGGGATGTCCGACGGTGACGTCGACCGGGTGTTCTCGACGTTCAACGTCGCGAAGTTCGCCGCCGAACGAGACAGTGCGCGGAGCAAGCCGTGAACCCGGAGACCCGCACGCTGTCCGTCGGCACCCTGACCCGCGTGGAAGGCGAAGGGGCGCTGCATGTCACGCTGAAGGACGGCGCGCTGCAGACCGTCGAATTGAACATCTATGAGCCGCCACGATTTTTCGAGGCGTTTCTGCGGGGACGCGCCTACACCGAGCCGCCGGATCTCACCGCCCGGGTATGCGGAATCTGCCCGGTCGCCTACCAGGTGAGCGCCTGCAACGCGATCGAAAGCGCCTGCGGCGTGGAGGTGGACCCAGAGCTCGTCGCGCTGCGCCGGCTGCTGTACTGCGGCGAATGGATCCACAGCCACATGCTGCACATCTATCTCCTGCATGCACCCGACTTCCTTGGCTACCCCGACGCGATCGCGCTGGCCCGCGACGAGCGCGAGATCGTCGAACGCGGCCTGCGACTGAAGAAGGCGGGCAATGCGCTGATGGACTTCGTCGGTGGGCGATCGATACACCCGATCAACGTGCGGCTGGGCGGGTTCTATTCGGTGCCCAGCCGCTCGCAGTTCGCTCCCGTCGCCGAGCAGTTGCGCGGGGCGCTGGACGACGCGGTCGCGACGGTCGAGTGGGTGGCCGGTTTCGACTTCCCCGATCTCGAACTCGACCATGAGATGTTGGCGCTGAGCCGCAGCGACCTCTATCCGATCGAGAACGGCGTCATCGCGCGCAGCGCCGGGGAGTCGTTTCCGGTGGCCGACTTCACCGAGCACGTGCGTGAGTCGCAGGTGCCCCATTCCACCGCCCTGCACGCGACACTGGACGGCGGCCGCTACCTCACCGGCCCCTTGGCGCGCTATAGCCTGAACTCGTCGGCTCTTTCACCGATCGCGGCCCAGGCGGCAGCCGCGGCCGGGCTCTCAAACCAATGTCGAAACCCGTTCCGCAGCATCATCGTTCGCGCGGTCGAGGTCGTCTACGCGATCGAGGAGGCCCTGCGCATCATCGACGAATACGAGCGGCCGCCACGGCCTTTCGTCGACGTCCCGGCCCGGCCGGGAACCGGGCACGGCGTCAGCGAGGCGCCCCGCGGCCTGCTGTATCACCGCTACGACATCGATCACGGCGGGCTGGTCTCCGCGGCGACGATCATCCCGCCGACATCGCAGAACCAGGCCGCCATCGAAGCGGATCTAGCCCGGGTGGTGTCCGACAACCTCGCCCTCGATGATGCCGCGCTGACGGCCCTGTGTGAGCGGGTGATTCGCAGTTACGATCCCTGCATTTCCTGCTCGGCGCACTTCCTGACCCTCACGGTGCAGCGACAGTGAGCGAGGATGACCGACCGGTTGCCGTGATCGGGCTCGGCAACTGCTACCGGCGAGACGACGGCGTCGGTGTCGCCGCCGCCACCGCGCTCGGCGACCTCGCTTGGCCGAACGTCGTTGTGACAACCGGCATCGCGGAGCCGATCGGTCTCCTCGAGGCGTGGACGGGCGCGGGGCTGGCCGTGGTCATCGACGCGGCGGTCGCCGACAACGCCACGCCGGGTCGCATCCATCGCTATGAGCCGAGCGAAGTGCCCGACCAGCCCGACGGATTGAGCTCGCACAGGGTCGACGTCGGCCGCACTCACGCGCTGGGTCGAGCGCTCGGGCGGGTGCCCGACGCGGTGGTGGTGTTCGCCGTCGAGGCGGCAGACACCGGCCCGGGCACCGGGCTGACCCCGCGGGTCGCCGCGGCCGTGCCGGTGCTGGTCGACATGGTCACCGCCGAGATCAACGGCTTTCGGTCAACGACGCGATCGCGGCACACACGTTCGCGGTGAGCTCGGCGGCGAGGGCGATGAGGGCCGGCTCGCCGGTGACCTCGATCACGAGCCTGGGATCCATCGCCTCGACGATCACCGTCCCCGCGGCGCCCCGGTCGGCGCGCACCAGCACGTTGCACGGCAGTATGAGCCCGATCTCTCGATCCACACTGATGGCTCGATGCGCCACGGCCGGATTGCACGCACCGAGGATCCGGTAGTCCTCCATATCCACCCCGAGCTGATCGCGCAGCGTCGCTCTGACGTCGATTTCGGTCAGGACGCCGAACCCGTGCTGCGCCAGGGCCGTTCGGGTGCGAGCGAGCGCGTCGTCGAACCTGGTCGCCAATCTGGTTGACAATGCGGCATTCATCGCGATGCGCGCGTCGGTCAGGAGATGAGCCCGGTTCCCCGCGCCGCCGTGGGGAGGTCGATGTGTTTGCCGCAGTTCGGGCAGAACCGTTCGCTCGGATGGTGTTCGGCCCCACAATGAGCGCAGAAGTGGGGTTCCTCGGCGACCAGCTCGTGCCTGGGCATCAGCCGAAGGGGTTGGACGTCGGGTTCGGGCGGAATCCGGCGATGCGTCCTGAGTCCCAAGAAGGTCAGGCCGGCGCCCAGGCCCAGCACCGCCACGACGCTGACCACGAGGTACCACAACAGGTTTCGGCCGCTCAGCGAGGAGAAGTCGCCGTACTGCTGGCGCAGGTTGGCCGCGTTGGTCCGCAGGTCGTCAAGGCCGGGGTAGCCGGGCGACATCGCCAGCGTCTGGTCGAATTCGTTGATCGCAGCGGTGTAGCGACCCGCGTAGAAGTCGGCGAGCCCCTTGCGATAGGACCGGTCAGCGGGTCCGAGCATGGGCTTGACGCCCTTGCTCGCCAGTATCGCGGCCACGCCGTCGGCCGGCGCGATGAAATTGAACGGCTGCGTCTCGCCCGCGGGGGCGAAGCTGTTCAGTCCGAGCACCTTGCCGTTCAGCCCGATGGTCGGGCCGCCGCTCATGCCTTCGGTCATCGCGGCGTCGATCTCGTACGCGGGGTTCGATCCCGCGATGGATTTCTTGTTGACCTTGCCGCTCTTGTACGTCGGGTCGAGCGAAGCGCCGGTGACGGTTTGGGTGCTCTCGGGGAAGCCCACCGCGAGAACGGGCGTACCGATGGTGACGTCGGCGTCGACGTCGAGCTCGGACGACGGAAGGTTGCCCTTGGCCACCTTGAGGAGGGCGGCGTCGCCCTTCCCGAGCGGCCGGAAGTCGACGATGTTGGCGACCAACTTGTCGGCGAGTTTCGTTCCGCTGCCGGACATCAGCGTGATGCCCACGTGCGGGCCCTGGCCGGGCGTGTCGCCTTCCACCCGCGCGTTCTTCTGCAGCCACTCCATGGTGGTCGCTGGATCGCTGGATTCGGGCGCGTCCGGAAACTCGCTGCGGTATTCCTCGGCGGCGCGCTTGAGTATCAGTAGCGTGGCGCTCGCCGGGTCGACGCAATGACCCGCCGTCGCCACCCAGCCGTCGGGATTGACGACGAAAGCCGTGCAGTTCCAAGTGGCCAGGAAAGGCATGCTGGAACCTCGCCCGAACTGGGACAGGACCTCACCGCTGGGCAGCCGGACCAGGCCGTAACCTTCACCGGCGAGGTACATGATGGCCGGCCGAATCAAGGCCGCGGCCCGTTCCTCCGGCTTGGGTTGCGGACGCCCGCTGTCGGCGGCGGCCATGCCGGGCGCACCCGCCCACAGCATGAGGGCGGCCGCCGACAATGCGATCGTTCGACCTGGCCTCCGCCGGACCCGCGCACCCACCAGCTCTCCCGTCATGGCAGGGGCCGCAGCAGCGGTGCTCGAGTCGGACGGGCCGGGCGGCCCATCGACGACGGATGACGGTGCATGGCCTCGAGCAGCTCGGCGGCGTGACGTCGGGCCGAGATCCAAGCGGGATGCGACTCGAGGACGATCACTTGCGCGCCGCTAACGGACGCCACGGTATTGCGCTCCGCTGCGGGAGCTGTCACAGTCACATCCCCTATTCCAGCCGTTCGCCCGCCGAGTCGATAGGGACCGAAGTCCCGACCGCGAAGGACCTCCGTTTGTCCCCGTTCCCGGGTTTCACCTGCGGTGATGACACAAAGTGACCAAGGCCCCGGGCCGCGGTGCCTTTGCGCCCTTACCCCACCGGCGAATCCGCACGCAGCATGGGATTTCCGAGCCGCCGTCGCGAAGGAGTTGGCCATGAGGGCACTGATCGTCTGCGCTTCGAGATCCCACGGCAACACCCGCCTGGTCGCCGACCGGATGGCCGGGGTGCTGGAAGCCGAGGTCGTCACGCCCGAGTCCGTCGACCCCGGGACTGTCGGCGACTACGACCTGGTCGGTTTCGGCTCCGGGATCTACTACATGATGATGGATGCCAGGCTGCGCAGGCTCGTCCGCCGGCTGCCCGCCGCCGAACACCACACCGCGGCGTTCACCTTCTTCACCAGCGGCGCCCGCGAGGTTCCGCTGGTGGGCTACCACCGGCCGATCCGGGAGACGCTCGAACAGAAGGGCTTCGACGTGATCGGCTCCTTCTCCTGCCGGGGGTTCGACACGGTGGGGCCGTTCGGATTCATCGGCGGTATCAACAGGGGGCGGCCCAACGAGCAGGACCTCGACCGGGCCGCCGCGTTCGCCGCCCGTGTCCGTAAACGGGCCTCGGGCTCGCAGGCGGCTTCCTGACCATGGGCGTTCGGTCCCGCCGGACCCGAGCCAGGGCCTTTCGCCGGACGGGTTGGGACTTTCGGCCGCTGACCGGCGCACCGTCGCGGCCCTAGCGTCAGGGACAGCTGCACTGCCGGTGCGGCCGTGGACCGAATCGAGGGGTGGTCCTCATGACTCATATTGCTGCCACTGTGGTGATCGCCGCGGTGGTCGTGGCGGTATTGCTGGCCCTGGGCTCGATCAGGGTGGTGCAGGAATACCAGCGCGGTGTGCATTTCCGGCTCGGGCGGGTGATCGGCGTCCGCGAACCCGGGTTGCGGCTGATCATTCCGGTCATCGACCACCTGTGGCGGATTTCGATGCGCATCGTGACCATGCCGATCCAGTCGCAGGGCATCATCACCCGCGACAACGTGAGCGTCGACATCGCCGCGGTCGCCTACTTCCGCGTCGTCGATGCCCGCAAGGCCGTCGTCGTCATCGAAAACGTCAATGCCGCCATCGATCAGATCGCGCAGACGACCCTCCGCAACGTCGTCGGGCAGCATTCCCTCGACGAGGTGCTGGCCCAGACCGAGAAGATCAACGGCAGCATCCGCCAGATCCTCGACGCCACCACGGTGGAATGGGGCGTGGAGGTCACCCTGGTCGAGCTCAAGGACATCCAGCTACCGGACACCATGAAGCGCGCCATGGCGCGCGAGGCCGAGGCGGAGCGCGAGAAGCGGGCCAAAATCATTGCGGCGGAAGGGGAGGCGCGCGCGGCCGCGGCGCTCGGCGACGCCTCGGACACCATGATGCGACACCCGCTGGCCCTGCAGCTGCGCAACCTGCAGACGTTGATCGAACTGGGCGTCGAGAAGAACACCACCATCGTCTTCCCCGCTCCGCTGATGACCGCGATCGGAGAACTCACCGCCTTCCTGGCGCGTGAGACCGGCGCGGTCAAGAGCAGCGACCAACACGAGGACAACCTGGTGCGGGCGGCGGCGCTGCACTGAGAGCCGTTCGCGCTCCGGTGACCTTTGACCCTGCCCCGCAACCGGTTTAGTGACGTAGCACTGTAGCTATGCGCCACGGCACACCGTCACCACGAGACATCGACGTCCAGGTCGCCACCCGCGACGTGCTTCCCGCGGAAGCCGAATACGCCCGCAGCAAGGTCGGTGAGCTCACGCGCTACGCAAGCCGGCCGGTGCGGCACGCCCGCGTGAGGCTCACCAGGCATCGCGATCCGGCGGTGCAGCGCCCCGTCGTCGCGCAGGCCAACCTCGACGTCGACGGCCGGCCGGTGCGCGCCCAGGTCCAGGCCGACACGGCGCGGGAAGCGGTCGATCTCCTCGCGGCGCGGTTGCATCGCCGCCTGGAACGCACCGCTGCGCACCGGGAGGCACGCCGTGGCGAGCGACCGTCGGGCCCCGACGAATGGCGCCACGAATCCCAGCCGGCCCGCCGGCCGGGCTACTTCCCCCGGCCGGCGGGCGAGCGCCGCGTCATCCGGCGCAAGTCGTTCACGATGGCGCCCTGCACCCTCGACGACGCCGCCTACGAGATGGACCTGCTCGACTACGACTTCCACCTGTTCACGGAGAAAGGCACCGGCATCGCCGGTGTGCTGTATCGCGCCGGTCCCACGGGCTACCGCCTGGCGCTGGCGGCGCCGGCCCTGGCCGGCCAGGTGAGTGAGCATGCGCTGCCCGTGACGTTCAGCCGGCAACCCCTGCCGTGCCTCACCGAAGAGGGAGCCGCCGACCGGCTGGCCACGCTGGGGCTGCCGTTCCTGTTCTTCATCCACGCCGATTACGGCTGCGCCAGCGTGTTATACCTCCGCTACGACGGCCATTACGGCCTGATCACCCCGGCGGGCTAGGGGCGCTGAGCGCGGCCCGCAGAGCACATCGGCGCGCTCACCGGGGACCAAGGACTCTCGCAGGCGTGGCGGCGCTCCGCGCAGACTGTCGCCATGGCCAACACGACGAAGCGGATCGTCCAGACCACCGCGCTGCTCGCCGTCCTGTACTGCGCGCGCAGGTACTACCGCAACTGGGGCGCGACCAAGGCGGAGTCGCAGATGCGATTTCCCGGCGACAGCCTGGTGAGCGACCCGGCGGTCCAGACCACCGAGGCGACCGACGTCGACGCGTCCGCATCCGCGGTCTGGTCCCGGCTGCTGCAAATGGCCCAGGACAGGGGCGAACGCGACGACATCGACGGCTTCAGAAGCCCTGTCGGGCAAGGCGATACCGGGGGGCTCCGGGTGGGCGACGCGGTCCGCCTGGCCCCCGAAGGATGGCTGGGGTTGCCCGACGGGGTGACGCTACGCGTCGCGGAGATCGTGCCCGAAAAGTACGTCGTGCTCAACGCCATGCGATCCGAGCCCCACTGGAATGCGGTCTTGTCCTTTCACCTGCAGCCGCACTGGGAGGACCGGGTGCGACTGCTCGCGCGCACCCGAATCGCCTTGCGTTACCCGGGCGAGGTGTTCGTCCTGGAATTGGCCAGGCCGGTGATAGCGCTGGGGACGCGTGCGCTGCTGCTCGCGGTCAGACGCGGCGCGGAGCGTCTCGACCCGACACCGCCGGTCCGCTCCTCTGCCGCGACGAGTTGACGGGAACGGGTCGGACGATGAAATCCATCCTGGTCGGAATCGACGGTTCGTCGGCGGCGATCGCGGCTGCGCTGTGGGCTGTCGACGAGGCGCTCACCCGCGGCGTGCCGCTGCGTCTGGTCTCCGTTGTCAAGCCGACGCACGAGTCGCCGGACGACTACGAGCGCGACGTCGCGCATGCCGAGAAGTCGCTCCTACAAGCAAGGCTCGCGGTCGAGGCCACCGGCAAGCCGGTCGCGGTCGAAACGGACATGCCGCGTGGCCCCTCCGGTTCGGTGCTGGTGGAAGCGTCCACGGCGGCCGATATGATCTGCGTCGGGTGCGTGGGCATCGGCCGTTACGCGCGCTCCATCGTGGGTTCGACGGCGACGGAACTGGCCGAGAAGGCGCACTGCCCGGTCGCGGTCGTGCGGACCGGCTCCGATCATCCACCCCCGGAGGTCAATTGGATCGTGGTCCGGATGTCGGACGCGCCGGGCAACGACACCGTCGTGAATTATGCTGCGGCGGAGGCGAAACTGCGCCGAGCGCCCATTCTGGTCCTCGGTGGCCGTCCCGAGGAGCTCACCGAGCACGCCGACGGCGCATTCGAACGCCGGGTGGCGCAATGGCGGGACCACTTTCCTGAGGTGCGGGTCTACCCGATCACCACCAGGCAGGGCATAGCCCGCTACCTCAGCGCCAACGACGAAAGGGTCCAGCTCGCCGTCATCGGTGGCGACGAGGCGCGCCAGCTCGCGCAATTGGTCGGGCCGCAGGGGCATCCGCTCTTCCGTCACCCCGAATGCTCCGTGCTCGTCGTGCGCTAGCGAGCGCCGTGAAGATCAGTCCCGGAAGCCGCCGAACCGGCGGGGAACGGGTCCTGGTGGGTGCCGATGTCCCTGCGGCGCGTCGGCTCAGCGTGTTGCTGCTGCTGTGCGTCCTGGCGTGGCTGGTGGTGCTGGTCGCACGAGAACGTCTCGGCTACGAACGCGTCGCCCCGGGCCGGTTCGCCTGGTCGGTGGCCCTGCTGGGCGCGGCCGCCCTCATCGCCCGCGGTATCTTTCTCGGCCGGCCGGTGACCACGGCGCACGCGATGTATGCGGCCGCCATGGTGGGCGCCGGCCTGGGCGCGCATTTCCTGTCCTGGGCGGTGCTGGGCAATGTCTTGATCGCGGGCAGCGGGCTCGCCCTGATGCTGCCGACCACGGGCCGGCCGCAGCCGGAGCTGCTGAGCCAGGTGTGGGGGCTGGTCAACGCCACGCGGGGGGATCCGCTGGCGCCGTTCGCCATGCATTCGAGCAAGAGCTATCACCTCAACGCGGACGGGACCGCGGCGATCGCTTACCGCACGCGGCTCGGGTTCGCGGTGGTCAGCGGCGACCCGATCGGCGACGCGACGCAATTCGACGAGCTCGCAGCCGATTTCGTCCGGATGTGCCGCAGCCGGGGTTGGCAGATCATCGTGTTGGCGGCCGGCGAACCCCACCTTCGGTTGTGGCGCAGGGACACGGTGGGGCAGCCGATGCTTTCGGTGCCGATCGGCCGTGATGTCGTCGTCGATATCCGCCATTTCACCCTGAGGGGGCGCCGGTTTCGCAATCTGCGCCAGGCGGTGCAGCGCACGCACAACTGCGGAGTAACGACCGAGATCGTCGACGAACAAGGGCTCAGCGGTGCGATGCGGGCCGAGCTGACCGAGGTCCTGTACGCCGCTCACCGCGCGGCGCGCACCGAACGCGGGTTTTGCATGAACCTCGACGGCGCGCTGCAGGGCCGCTACCCGGGTGTCGACCTGGCCGTGGCGCGCGACCGCAGCGGGCGGGTGGTCGCGTTTCACCGCTACCTGACCGCCGGCGAGGGATCGGAAGTCAGCCTCGACGTGCCGTTTCGCCGCCCGGACGCCCCCAACGGTGTCGACGAGCGGCTCAGCGTCGACATGATCGCTCACGCGAAAGACGCAGGAGGGCAGCGTCTTTCGCTGGCATTCGCGGCGTTCCCGGAGATCTTCGAAGCCGGGCAACCCGGACCGCTACAGCGGATCGCGCTGTGGCTGATCCACTTGCTCGACCCGCTGATCCGCCTGGAGTCGCTGTACCGCTACCTCCGCAAGTTCCACGCGCTGTCGCAGCGGCGCTACGTGGTGCTGTGTGCCCACCACATCCCGGCCGCGTTGATGGTGCTGCTCTCGCTGGAGTTCGTCCCGCGCCCACGCCACGTGCGGCCCTGGTAGCGGCGGGATCAGTCCACCGGACCACCGAAGCGGAACCGGCGGCCCGTGACGATCTCGGGAATGATGCGCACGTAGTGCGACTTTTCCGAGGACGTCCAGGGCATGACCTGGGCGCGCTCGGCCTCCTCGATCTCCTCGTTGGTGTGAAGGGAGCGCGCGGTGCCCTTGATGATCACGCTCCATCCCTCGGCGACGTTGTGGTCGTCGACCTCGAACAGCACCTTGTTGTTGATCGCGGTGCTGACCAGCTTGGTGCCCTCCGCGGTGCGAAACAGCACAGTATGGCGCTGGACAACGTAATTGACCGGGAAGATCTCGGGTTGACCGCCGACGCTGGTGACCAGCCGGCCCAGCGTCACGCCCGCCAGTAGGTCCCAGCATTCGTTCACCGGCAGGATGGAAACCCCGTCGTCAATCAGTGGCATCGGTCATCCCCTTCATCGACAGCACGACACCCTCGATGGTATTGCGCCGGCCCACCGGGTGCGTCGGCCGAAAGTCCCGCGGGGCGGGGACCAAGGTTGTCTGGCCACCTGGCCGCACCATCGAGTCGCGGAAGGTCTAGCGGATCTGCAGCACATCGCCCAGTGGGCGTCGTGGCGTCGCCGCCGGGAGGTGTTCCATCGGCGGCGCTATCCCCACGCGGATCAGCACCTGAGGCTCGCCGCGCCCTCCGATGAGTTCGCGCACGATGTCGCGGCTCTCGTCCAGTTCGATCAGATGGGTGAGCGGACACGTCGCCATCCCGGCCACCGTGCATTCGAGCAACACCGTCGACAACACTTCGCCGCACCGCAACACGTCCGACCTGGTGTCCTGCGGGGTCGACAGCACAAGGATTCTGGCCCAATCCGCCTTGACCTCGCCGCGCCGGTCCGCGTGGCTCCTGATCGGGAAGCTGCGGGCCACGTCGACCCGCCAGCTCTCCTTGTCGGAGGCCAGCGCGCTCGGCGGCATCCCTTCGGCCAACGCGAAAGACGATGTCCACCAATCAAGTTCGGCGTGATAATAAGAGTCGTCGCGGCGGATCTCCTCGGTGAGTTGCGACGCCTGCGCCAGCAGCGGCCGCACATCCTCGCCGAGGACGTCCAGGGCGACCTCGGTGTCGTCGAAGCTGTCACGCAGCGTGGGTTCGAACAGGTCCCAATACGTCGGACGTCCCAACGGGAGCCGGTCGGTGCGCCGCTGCAGGATGGCCTCGGCCAGGCGAAGCCGGGCTTCGGTGACGCGCTCCGAGCGGCTGAACGTGATCGAGGCCAGTCGGTCGGGGTCACCCGGGTCGGGAAACCGCTCGACTTTCGGCTCCCAGCCCGCGGCCGACATGGCGACGCACAGGTGGTTCAGGACGGCGCCGCAGGACAGGATCACTTCGCGGCCGGACGAGTCGGTGGCCGCTATCGCCCGGCGCCGGTCGACGAAGAGGTGCAGGGCGTCGCCCTCGATCACCCAGCGCCAGGGCTGACTGTTGTGCACGGAGGGGGCACGGCACGCGAGCAGCACGGCCCGTTCGAGCACGTCGACGTCCGGTGTCTTGCCCTGCACAACAGCCATCATGCCAACCCCCTGTCGAACACGCCGAAAAACGCGGTGCGCGTGGCGCTTCGCGGTCAGACCGCCGACGTCTTCTTTTCCACGTAGCCGACCACGTCGGCCAGTGTGCGCAGCGTCGCGTAATCCGACTCGGGGATGTCGACATGAAATCGCTTGTGGATGCCGCGCAGGAAGCTCAGCCAGTCCATGGAATCCAGGTCGACCTGGTCGCGCAGCAGGAGATCGTCGCGAATGTCGTCCGGGTCGACTTCTGGGGCGATGGTGGTCAGCACCGACAGCACCACGGCGCGAGTGTCTTCATTGGTCATTGCACATCACTTTTCTAGGAGGTCGGGCTGCTGGAGCAGCTCGTTGATCGCGGAAAGGAACAGCGCACCCCGGTGTCCGTCGCTGGCGCGGTGGTCGGCGGCGAGCGTGGCCTGAACCGTGGTGACGACCCGGATCCCGCCGTCGATGACACACACCCGCTCGGCCGGCTGGCCGAAACCGACGATCGCCACCTGCGGCGGGTAGATGACACCGAAGACGGCGTCGACCCCCTGGTCGCCGAGGTTGGTGACCGTGATGGTCGGGTCCGACATCTCCGAACTCCGCAGCGAGAACGACCGGGCCCGCCCGACCAGGTCGGTGAGGTCGTCCATCAATTCGTCCAGCTTCTTCTCCGGGACGTCGTGGATGGCGGGCGCGACCAGCCCGCCGCCGCGCAGCGAGATGCCGACGCCGACATGAACGCCATTGGCCGGCTCGAAACCGTCTTCGCGCCAGAACCCGTTGAACTCGCCGAACCGCTGCGCGGCGACGCCGACGGCCTTCAGGAGCAGGACGGCCGGCAGCACCCGTTCGTCGATGGACCGCTGCGCGTTTCTCGCCGTCAGCCAGGACAGCGCCTTTTCCAGCATGATCTCTTCGGCGAGGTAGTAGTGCGGGATCTCCCGCTTGGACCGGCTCATCGCCGCGGCGATCGACTTTCGCATCTGCGTCGCGCGGTCGGCCGCGGTCGGCTTGCCCGTCGGCTGGGTGACCGGTTTGGCCGGCTTGGCCGCGGCCGCGTGCTCGACGTCGTCGATGGTGACGGCGCCCTGCGGTCCGGTGCCGCTTACCGCCTCGATGTCGACGCCCAGCGACGTCGCCAACCGGCGCGCGGCCGGCGACACCCAGCGGCGCCGCCCGGGCGCGGCCGGGGGAGCGCTGGGGGCCGGCGCCGGCTTGGGCGGTGCGGTCGCCGGCGTGGCGGCGGCCTTCGTCGACGGGCGCGGCCGGGGCCGCTTCTCCGCCTGCTCGCCGGGTGCGGTCAGCGTGGCCAATGTCGTTCCCACCTGGACGGTTTCGCCGACCGGTACGACGAGCTCGTTGACGATGCCCTCCTGCCAGCATTCGACCTCGACCGCGGCCTTGGTGGTCTCGACGATCGCCACGACCTGGCCCCGGGTCACCTTGTCCCCGGGCTTGACCAGCCACTCGTTGAGGGTGCCTTCGTCCATGTCTGACCCGAGCGAGGGCATCTTGAATTCGATCACGACTGCTCTCCGAACAGGCCTTGCACGGCGGCCACGATCTTGGCGGCCTGGGGCAGGGCGGCCTCTTCGAGGTGCTTGGCGTAGGGCATGGGCACCTCGGTGCTGCACACCCGGGCCACCGGCGCGTCGAGGTCGTAGAACGCGCCCTCCATCACGCGTGCGGTGACCTCCGCGGCCAGGCTGCCGGTGCGCCACGCCTCGTCGATGACCACCGCGCGGTGGGTCTTGCGGACGGATTCGAAGATGGTGGCGTCGTCGAGGGGGCGCAGCACGCGCAGATCGATGACCTCGCAGTCGATTCCGGCCAGCGAGAGCTCGTTGGCGGCGTCGAGCGTCTTGGGCAGGCTGCCGCCGTAGGTGATCAGCGTGACGTCGCCGCCGCTGCGGCGGACCGCCGCCCGGGAGATGTCCGTGGGGGTGAGAACGTCGACGTCCGTCGAGGTGTTGTAGAGCTGGACGTGTTCGAAGATCACCACCGGGTCCGGGTCGGCCAGGGCCGGACCGAGCATGCCGTACGCGTCCTCGACGGTGGCCGGGGCGAGAACCTTGATGCCGGGGATGTGGGCGTACCACGGCTCCAGGCTGTGCGAGTGCTGGGCGGCCAGCTGGCGCCCGGCGCCCGTCGCCATCCGCACGACGATCGGCACCGAGAATTGCCCGCCGGACATATGACGAAGGGCCGCAGCGGTGTTGACGATTTGATCGAGCGCCAACAGGGAAAAGTTCACCGTCATGACTTCCACAATCGGTCGCAACCCGTTCAGCGCCGCGCCGATCCCGATGCCGACGAAGCCCAACTCCGAGAGCGGCGTGTCCCGCACGCGGTCGGGGCCGAATTCCTCCAGCAGGCCCTTGGATGCGGCGTAGGTTCCCCCGTAGCGGCCGACGTCCTCGCCCATCAGCACTACCCGCGCGTCGTCGCGCAGGGCGTCGCGCAGAGCATCGTGAACGGCTGTCCGGTAGCTGGTCTTCATCACACCGCCTCTTCCGTCAGCACATCGCGTTCCAGATCGGCCACGTCCTCCCACGTTCCGGCTTCGGCGAAGGCCACCGCCTCCTCGATCTCGGTGGTGGCCGCGTCCTCGATCTCCCGCACGTCGGCGTCGGACAGCGTGCCGTCGCCCAGGCACTTCTCGGTGAACGCCTGGATCGGATCGCGCTCCCGCCACCGCTCGACCTCGGCCTTGTCCCGATACAGTTCGGGGTCGAACATCGAATGCGCGCGGAACCGGTAGGTGCGGAATTCGATGAAGAACGGACCGCCGGTGTCGCGGACGTGGTCGACGCCCTGCTGCGCGGCGGCATGGCAGGCCTCGACATCCATGCCGTCGACGGCCAGGGTGGGAACGCGGTAGGCGGCCGCCTTGACGGTGAGATCGGTCTGCGACTGGGCCCGGTCCAGCGCGGTGCCCATCGCGTAAAGGTTGTTCTCGCAACAGAACAGCACCGGTAGGTTCCACAGCGCCGCCATGTTCAACGACTCGTGGAACGCGCCCTCGGCCACCGCGCCGTCGCCGAAGTAGCAGGCGGTCACCCGCTTCTGCTGCAGTTGGGCGTCGGCCAGCGCGATGCCCACCGCGAGCGGCAAGCCGCCGGCCACGATCGCGTTACCGCCGTAGAAGCGCTTGGCCGCGTCGAACAGGTGCATCGAACCGCCGCGGCCGCGCGAGCAGCCCTCCTGCTTGCCGAACATCTCGGCCATGATCGAGGGCATCGGGATGCCGCGCAGCAGCGCGTGCGCGTGCTCGCGGTAGGTGGCGACCACCGCGTCGTCGTCGGCGAGCGCGCGCAGCGACCCGGCGGCCACCGCCTCCTCGCCGACGTAGAGGTGCAGGAATCCGCGAATCTTGGCCGCGCTGTAGAGTTCCGCGCACTTCTCCTCCATGCGCCGCACGCGGATCATGTCGGACAGAAGTTCGTGGGCCAGTTTGGTATCGGTCATGACGGCACTCCCTGTGCTCGGCCGGCGGGTTGTCGCTCGATGGTGGAGGTGTCACCTTCGGGTAGCCCGAGTTCGCGGGCCTTCAGCAGCCGCCGCATGATCTTGCCGCTGCTCGTGTGCGGCAACGAGTCGACGAACTCGATCTCCTTGGGAGCCACTGTGGCCCCCAGCCGTTTGCGGGCGTGGCCCAGCAGCTCCAGCCGCAGGTCTTCGTCGGCCACCACGCCGTTCTTCAGCGTGACAAAGGCTTTCACCATTTCGCCGACCGTCGGGTCGGGTATGCCGATGACGGCGGCCTCGGCGACCGCGGGGTGGTCGGTCAGGGCGCTCTCCACCTCGAACGGACCGATCAGATGTCCCGCGGACTTGATCACGTCGTCTTTGCGCCCGACGAACCAGAAATAGCCGTCGGCATCCTTTTTCGCCAGATCCCCGCTCAGATACAGCCCGTCGGCAAACGAGTTCCGGTAGCGCTCCTCGGCGTTCAGGTAGCCGCGGAACATCGACGGCCAGCCCGGCCTGAGCGCGAGCTCGCCCTCGACGCCCGGCTCGTCGATCACCTCGACGGGACCGTCGTCGTCGCGCCGCGCGATGAAGGCGTCCACGCCGGGGAGCGGCCGGCCCATGGAACCGGGCTTGATGTCGAACGCGGGCGTGTTGGCGATCATGATGCCGCCGGTCTCGGTCTGCCACCAGTTGTCGTGAATCGGCAAGCCCAGCACCCGCTTTCCCCACCAGACCGCTTCCGGGTTGAGCGGTTCGCCCACGCTGGCGATGAAGCGCAGCCGCGGAAATTGGTATTGCGCGGGCAGTTCCGGTCCGGCCTTGATCAGCATCCGGATGGCGGTCGGCGCGGTGTACCACACCGACACCGCCTGGTCCTGCAGGATGCGGTACCAGCGTTCGGCGTCGAATTCCGCTTCGTCGACGATGGAGGTGACCCCGTGCAGCAGCGGGCTGATGATGCCGTACGACGTGCCCGTCACCCAGCCCGGATCGGCTGTGCACCAATAGGTGTCGTCGGGATGAAGGTCGAGCGCGTACAGGCCGGTGACGTAGTGCATCGCGACGGCGCCGTGCACGTGGATGGCGCCCTTGGGTGTGCCCGTGGTTCCGCTGGTGAAGTGCAGCAGCGACGGGTCGTCGGCGGTGGTGGGCGCGATCGGTGAGTTCTCGTCGGCCGCGTCCAGCCACTGCCGGAAGTCGAGCGTGCCGGCCGGGGCGCCGTCGGCCTGGCCGTCGTCGACGACGAAGATGTGCCGCACCGACGGCAGCCGATCACGGATCTTGGCGACCTTGCGCTGGTAGATCGCCCTGGTGGTCACCAGAACGTCGGCCTGCCCGATGTTGACGCGGGTGACGATCGGCTCGGGTCCGAACGCCGAGAACAAGGGCGAGACGACGCTTCCGTTGCGCAGCGCGCCCAGCATCGCGATGTAGAGCTCGGGGCTGCGGCCCATGAGCGTGAACACGCGATCGCCCTTGTTGACGCCCAGCGAGCGCAGTGCGCCGGAGAACCGCCTGGACAGCTGGCCGAGTTCGGAGTAGGTGAGGTCCTGGGTGGTGATCGCGCCGTCCCAGGGCCGGTCGGTGACGAACCGCAGGGCGGTGCGCGTCGCGGCCGGGCCGTCGGCGTGCCGGTCCAGGGCTGCGTAGGCGATGTTGCACAGGCCCGGACCCATGCCCTCGCAGAGGTCCGGTACATCGGACCAGTGGAACCGGGCGCGCTCGTGCTCGTAGTCGGTCAGGTTGGGCCGAACACGAGAGTCGGCGGCCGTTTTGTGGATGACGTCCATTACAGGTCCTCGGTTAGCGTGGTCGACTTCATCGTTTGCCGCGCGGCCACGCCGCAATAGAGACCAAGGTCATTAGTGGTCCTCAGTCGCGCCGGGCCCGCGGGCCCAATGACCCGACCCTGGGGACCAAGGACCCTGGTGCGTGCTGCCCGGATGCCAGAGGGTCCAAGGTAAGACAGGAGAGGCGACGACGAATGACCCCAACGATGGTCGACAGCAAAGTGCTCACCAGGGCGGTGGAGCTTGCGTGCCGGGCACCTTCGCTACACAACAGCCAGCCGTGGCGATGGATTGCCGGCGGCCCGACCGTCGACCTGTTTGCCGACCCGGACCGCATGGTGTCGTCGGCCGACAGCTCCGGCCGCGAGTCGATCATCAGCTGCGGTGCGGTGCTCGACCACTTCCGGGTCGCGATGGCCGCCGAGGGGTGGGACACCGCGGTCGACGAGTTTCCCAATCCCAACAACCTCGATCACCTGGCGGCGATCGACTTCGTCTCCGCCGACTACGTCGCGGTCGCCCGGCGAGACCGCGCCGCGGCGATCGTGCGACGCAGGACCGACCGGCGCCCGTTCGGTCGCCCCAAGGGCTGGGCATCGTTCGAGCCGGTGTTGCGCAGCGCCTTCGACGCCGGCCTGGCCCGTCTCGACGTGCTGCCCGGCGACGCGCGGCCGCGGCTGGTCGAGGCCGCCCGCCTGAACGAGGCGTTGCGCCGCTACGACGACGTCTATCAGCACGAATTGCGTTGGTGGACCGCACCTGGCAGGCACGACGACGGCATCCCCGAAGCGCTGGTGAACCAGACTCGCGCCGTCGACGTGAACCGGAAGTTTCCCGTCGACGAGCACGCCCGGGCGAGTTCGGGGGGTCCGCCGGATGAAGCGGAGGTGCTCGTCCTGTCCACGCCCGGCGACGCCCGCGCGGACGCGTTCCGGTGCGGTCAGGCACTCTCGGCGATCCTGCTGGAGTGCACCATGGCCGGGTTCGCGACCTGCACCGTGACACACGTGACGGAGCTGCGACCCAGCCGCGACTTGATTTCCGCGCTCATACCCGACGCCGAAGCGGTACCCCAGGTGTTGATCCGGGTCGGCACCGCGCTCCCGGGCCGGGGCGCCCCGGAGCCGACACCGCGGCGGCGGATAGGCGACGTCCTGCAGATGCGCCGATAGAACGAGTCCGGTTGCACCCCAGCCTGTTTTGAAGGGAGACGACGACAAATGAACGCCGACACGGGGGACTGGCTCGTCATCAAGAGCGGCACGATCGGCCGCCCGGATCTGCGGGGACTGATCACCTCGGTGGGTTCACCCGACGGCGGACCGCCCTACCGGGTCCGGTGGCTGGCCACCGGCGAGGAGGCGATCGTGTTCCCGGGACCCGACGCGATCGTCGTCACGGCCGCGGAGCAGAGGGCGGCCGACGAGCGGGCGCTGTCCCGGCTGACCGCGATACAGGCCACCATCAGGGACCGGGTCCGAGGCGCGTAGGAAGCCAAATGCCTTCCACCACAGACGGATGCCCGTCGTTGACCGATGCCGACGTCGATGAGCTCGCGTACGAGTTCCTGCACTCGCCCTACGCCGGCGACACCTACGTCGACTGGCGCCTGGACCAGCGTCTCGACGGCTTTCTCCGGCACCGCGGATTGGTCCGCCTGGTGGAAGACGGCGACGCCTACGGGCTCATCCTCAACCGGGTCATGGCCTACATCGGCGAGCTGCGCCGAAAACGCTGAGCCGACGAACGACCCGCCAGCCCGGGACTTCGGTCCCTACCGCCGATCACGCGTGTGCTGGTCGGATGGACTGGTCAACGGTCAAGAAGGGGTGCGTGATGACCAGAGCAGCTGACGCCACCCGGCGCTCGCCGAGGCGTGTGTTCCGCGATCGCGGCGAGGCCGGCCGGGTGCTGGCGAACCTCCTCGGCGCCTACCGCGATCGGCCCGACGTGATCGTGCTGGGGCTGGCGCGGGGCGGCATACCCGTCGCCTGGGAGGTGGCGGCGGCGCTGCATGCGCCGCTGGACGCCTTCGTCGTGCGCAAGCTCGGCGCTCCCGGCCACGAGGAGTTCGCCGTGGGCGCATTGGCGAGCGGGGGCCGCGTCGTGGTCAACGACGACGTCGTGCGGGGTCTGCGCATCACCCCGCAGGAATTGCGCGCCGTCGCCGAACGCGAAGGCCGGGAACTGATCCGGCGCGAGGCCGCGTATCGCGACGGCCGTCCGCCCGTGGACGTCGCCGGCAAGACGGTCATCCTCGTCGACGACGGCCTGGCCACCGGCGCGAGCATGTCCGCGGCCGTGCAGGCGCTGCGCGAAGCCGAGCCCGCGCACATCGTCGTCGCCGTGCCGGCGGCGCCGGAGTCGACCTGCCGGGAATTCGCCGGACTGGTCGACGATGTCGTGTGCGCGAGCATGCCCACCCCGTTCCTGGCCGTCGGCGAGTCGTTCTGGGATTTCCGTCAGGTCAGCGACGACGAGGTTCGTCGGCTGCTCGCGACCCCGACCACCGGGGTCTCGGCACGCGCCGCGGCGCGCACGCCCGCCGAGCTGATCGGCCGCGCGGCCGTCGGCGCGCCCCGGGGCGTCCCGCCGCGCGAGACGCTCGAGGAGCTGATCGGGGATGCGCGGATCGTGCTGATCGGCGAAAGCTCGCACGGCACACACGAGTTCTACGAGGCACGCGCGGAGATCACCAAGTGGCTGATCGAGGAGAAGGGCTTCTGCGCCGTCGCGGCGGAGGCCGACTGGCCCGACGCGTACCGGGTGAATCGTTACGTCCGCGGCATCGGCGACGACACCAGCGCCGACGGGGCGCTGAGCGGGTTCGAGCGCTTTCCCGCCTGGATGTGGCGCAACACCGTCGTGCGGGACTTTGTCGAGTGGCTGCGCACCCGGAACCGGCTGCACCAGAACAACGGTCAGCGCCAGGCCGGCTTCTACGGCCTGGACCTGTACAGCCTGCACCGGTCGATGCACGAGGTGATCAGCTACCTGGACAAGATCGACCCCAAGGCGGCGGCACGGGCGCGGGAACGTTACGGGTGCTTCGACCACGCGTCGGCGGACGACGGCCAGGCCTACGGGTTCTCGGCGGCGTTCGGCGCCGGACCGTCGTGTGAGAAGGAAGCGATCGATCAGCTGGTCGACATCCAGCGCAACGCATTGGCCTATGCCCGCCGGGACGGCCTGCTCGCCGAGGACGAGCTGTTCTATGCCCACCAGAACGCCCAGACGGTGCACAACGCGGAGGTGTACTACCGGGCGATGTTCAGCGGGCGGGTCACCTCCTGGAACCTGCGGGACAAGCACATGGCGCAGACGCTCGAAGCGCTGCTGAAGCATCTGGACCGCCACGGGGATATCCCGTCGGCGCGAATTGTGGTGTGGGCGCACAACTCTCATGTCGGGGATGCGCGCGCCACCGAGGTGTGGTCCGACGGTCAACTCACCCTGGGGCAGCTGGTCCGGCAGCGGCACGGCGACGAATCGCGCCTGATCGGCTTCAGCACCTACTGGGGCACGGTCACCGCCGCCAGCGACTGGGGTGGCATCGCCGAACGCAAGGTCGTCCGCCCGGCACTCAACGGAAGCATCGAAGAACTCCTGCACGAGACGGGCCGCGGCGAGTTCCTGGTGTCGCCGCACGTCGGCTCGGGCGCCGCGGAGCCGCTGAGCGCGGTCCGGTTGGGGCGCGCCATCGGCGTGATCTACCGGCCCGAGACCGAGCGGCAGAGCCACTACTTCCACGTCCGGCCGGCCGACCAGTTCGACGCGATGATTCACATCGACAGGACCCGGGCGCTGGAACCGCTCGAGGTCACCAGCGTGTGGGTGGCCGGCGAAACGCCGGAAACCTACCCGAGCGGCCTGTAAGGGGCAGCGAGGGTAATGGAGATGGCTGCCGGGCGGGGTACGGGCGGCGCACAGATCGTGACGCTGACCATGAACCCGGCCCTCGACATCACCACCAGCGTGGGCGTCGTGCGGCCGACCGACAAATTGCGGTGTTCCGCGACCCGCTACGACCCGGGCGGAGGGGGCATCAACGTCGCCCGAGTCGCGCATGTCCTGGGCGCCTCGGTGCTGGCGGTGTTTCCCGCGGGCGGCTCGCACGGCGGTCTTTTGACGACTCTGCTCGGCGACGCCGAGGTTCCGTTCCGGCGGATTCCGATCGACGCACAGACACGGGAGAGCTTCACCGTCAACGAGACCAGCACCGGCCAGCAGTACCGGTTCGTCCTGCCGGGCCCGGAGCTGACGGTTGCCGAGCAGGAGCGCTGCCTCGACCTGCTGCGGATCGCGGCCGAATCGGCCGGATTCGTCGTGGCGAGCGGCAGCCTGCCGCCGGGTGTGCCCGCCGACTACTACCAGGGCGTCGCCGATACCTGCCAACAGCTGGGCGTGCCACTCATCCTGGACACGTCAGGCGGGGGCCTGCAGCACATCTCCTCGGGGGTGTTCCTGCTCAAGGCGAGCGTGCGGGAACTCAGGGAATGCGTCGGCCGCCGGCTCGCCACCGAGCCCGAGCAATTCGCCGCCGCCCACGAGCTGATCGACCGCGGCCGGGCGGAGGTGGTGGTGGTCTCCCTGGGTTCCTACGGTGCGCTGCTGGCCACCCGCCATACCAGCCAGCGATTTTCGGCGATCCCGATGCCAAGCGGGAGCGGCGTCGGTGCGGGCGACGCGATGGTTGCCGCAATCACGGTGGCGCTCAGTCGCGGATGGCCGCTGACGAAGTCCGTGCGGTTCGGCATCGCCGCGGGCACGGCGATGCTGATGACGCCGGGCACGGCGGTCTGCGAGCGCGCGGATGTGGAGAGGTTGTTCGACCTCGTCGGCGAAGCCTGCGACGTCAGCGACGTTGGGACGAAGGGCATCCGGGCTGAGGCCTAACGGCCCCTCCGCAGCGGCGACGGGTCGCAATACCCTGGGGGGCAGCGATGGAAATCACCTCGGGAGCCGACATGACGGAGCTGGACGCGAAGTCAGTGGTCGTGGGCATCAACGGCTCGCAAGCCGCGGTGAACGCCGCCCGGTGGGCGGTCGACGAGGCGGTGAGCCGGCAGCTGCCCCTTCGCCTCGTCTATGTCATCACCGGCCGGGAGGCGGCCCTCGGGGTGGTGTCCACTTCCGAGTGGGACCTCGAGCGCGCGGAAATGGCGCTGTCGCAGGCGGAGTGGGCCCTGCAGCGGGCGCCGAAGCCGGTCGAGGTGGAGACGGCGATGCTCGCGGGGGACCCGGCGCAGGTGCTGGTGGGCCAATCGCAGGACGCGGCGCTGGTGTGCGTCGGCACCGCCAGGCGGGGATGGGCCTCCGACGGGTTGTTGGGCCCCACCGCGGCGGGCCTGGTGGCGCACGCGCACTGCCCGGTGGCCGTCATCCGTACCAATCCCGACGGATCGCCGACGGAGCTCGGTGTGATCGCCGTGGTGCTCAACGACGACCCCGACAATGACGAGGTCGTGCACCAGGCCATGGAGGAAGGGCGGCGCAGACACGCCACGGTGCGCCAGATCGACCGCCGCCTGAACAGCTGGGTCCGCCGTTACCCCGATGTCCACGTCCAGACCGTAGCCGCGGGAACCGGCGCCAAGCACGGCGAAAAGCCAGGTGGCGCAATCGAACTGGCGGTGGTGGGCAGCGCCGATGCCGACGAGATGGTGGGCCTGGCCACGCCGAACTGCCATCCGATCGTCGGCTACCCCGACTGTTCGGTGCTTGTGGTCCGCCACTAGAAGAACTTCCGCCGCCAAAAGACCACCAAAAGACGATGTCCGAGTCAGCCAGGGCCCAGTCGATCGTCGCCGGTATCGATGGCTCCAAGGCGGCGATCCGCGCGGCCCTGTGGGCGGTCGACGAGGCGGTGAGCCGCGGCGTTCCGCTGCGCCTGCTGCACGCGGCCGAGCGCGAAGACGGTGCCGAGCACGCGGAGCTGGCGGTTCGGCAGGCGGTGACGGCGATCCGGGCGGCGGGCAAGCCGGTGCAGATCGAGACGGAGGTCGTCGCCGGACCCGCGGTGGGGTCGCTGATCCGCTCGTCCGCGTCGGCGGCCATGGTCTGCGTGGGTGCCGTGGGACTGCGTCACTTCCAACCGGGCCGGGTCGGCTCCACGGCCGCGGCCCTGGCCGTGTCGGCGCGCTGCCCGGTGGGGATCGTCCGCGGCCGGGACGGTCACCGCCCGCAACCCGGGGACAAAGCCGTCGTCGAGATCGACGCCCTGGCGGACCCGCACCTGCTCGATGCCGCAATCGACGAGGCACTTCTGCGCGGCGCCACCCTCGAGGCGGTCATCTCGCGACGGTCCGGCCCGGCGGAGCGCGGTGTGGGGCTCGGCGAGGCCGATCGCCGGGCGCTCGCCGACCTGGAGCGCCGGCTGGCCCGGTGGAAGCGGCGTCATCCGCAGCTGCGGGTCGAGCCGGTCGCCGTACACGTCGGCCTGCTGGAGTACCTGGCCGGCCCGCGTGGGCCGGTCGGCTTGGTGATCGTCGGCGCCCACAATCGTGCGCATGTGGCAGAACTCGTCGGGCCGGTCGGTAGTTCGGTGATGCAGGACGCCAACTGTTCGTTGTTGGTAGTCAATCGGCAACATTTGTGAGCCTGGACGATGATGAATATGTGATATTCAGGTCTTATGACCGTCGGAAGGGCTCGTAATGGTTAAGGTTTTCCTGGTCGACGACCATGAAGTCGTCCGGCGCGGCCTCGCCGACCTGCTGGCCTCCGACCCCGAGCTGGAAATCGTCGGTGAGGCGGGCTCCGTCTCCGAGGCCAAGGCGCGGATACCGGCGCTGCAACCCGACGTGGCCGTGCTTGACGTGCGGCTTCCGGACGGCAACGGCATCGAGCTGTGCCGTGACCTGGTGTCCGATCATCCCGATCTGCGTTGCCTGATGCTGACGTCGTTCACCTCCGACGAGGCGATGCTCGAGGCCATCCTGGCCGGCGCCAGCGGTTACGTCGTCAAAGACATCAAGGGCATGGAGCTGGCCCACGCCATCAAGGAGGTCGGCGCCGGAAAATCCCTGCTGGACAACCGGGCGGCGGCCGCGCTGATGGCGAAGCTGCGCGGTGCGGCCGAGCGCGAGGACCCGCTGTCCGGGCTCACCGAACAGGAGCGGACGCTGCTGGGCCTGCTCAGCGAGGGCCTGACCAACAGGCAGATCGCCGCGCGGATGTTCCTGGCCGAGAAGACGGTGAAGAACTACGTGTCGCGGCTGCTGGCCAAGCTCGGCATGGAGCGTCGCACCCAGGCCGCGGTTTTCGCGTCCAAGCTGGACCAACAGGGCCATTCCCAGCCACCGGCGGCGCCGCCCGAGTAGCGGCCAGCCGCGAAACGCGATGAACGACAGTTGTTCGCTTGGGCGCTTGACATGTAGCGATTAGGCTGATCTATGCCATCTGTAAACGCTCGCGCCTGAGGCATCGGGAGGTCTGTCGGGGTGACGACCGACGATAGCGGCTCGGCATTCGCCGGACTCGGCCAGCGAGGGCTGGTGACCAGGATGCACGAGCAACTCGACGAGTTGCTGGCTGCCCGCGACCAAATGGAGCAACTGCTGCGGGTCATCGTCGAGATCGGCGCGGGCCTCGACCTCGACGCCACCCTGCACCGGATCATCTCCGCGGCCAGGAGACTGACGTCCGCCCCCTACGGCGCCCTGGCCATCCGCGACCCCGAGGGCAACCTGCTCTCCTTCGTCCACGAGGGAATCGATGCCGAGACCGCGTCCCGGATCGGGCACCTGCCGGTGGGCAAGGGCCTGCTAAGCCTGTCGCTGCTGGACACGCCGGCGTTGCGGATGGACGACCTGACCACCCACCCGGCCGCCGTCGGATTCCCCGAGCACCACCCCCCGATGCGCGCCTTCCTGGCGGTGCCCATCACCATCCGTAGCACCGTGTTCGGCAACCTCTATCTCACCCACGTGGAGCCGGGCCGGGTCTTCTCCGACTCCGACGAGGTGGCCGCCCGCGCGCTGGCGTTCGCCGCCGCGGTCGCCATCGACAACGCGCAGGTGTTCGAACGCGAGCGGACGGCCGCCAAGTGGATGGAGGCCAGCCGCGAGATCACCACCGCGCTGTTGTCGAACGCCGAGCCGCACCGCCGGCCCCTGCAGTTGATCGCCGAACGGGCCCGGGCCCTGACCGATGCCGAGCAGGCGATCGTCCTGGTGCCCGGCGATCCCGACCTGCCCGACGACGAGGTCGACACGCTGTTGGTCTCGGCGGCGGTGGGGGTGCACGCCGCCGAGGTGGTCGGCCAACGGGTTCCGGTGGACGGTTCCACCAGCGGCGCCGTCTTCCGCTCCGGCGAACCGCTGATCACCGAGAGCCTGCGGTACCCGATCCAGGCCTTCACCGACGTCGGGCAGCGCCCGGCCATCCTCATGCCGCTGCGCGCCCACGACGAGGTGGTCGGCGTGATCGCCATCGCCCGCGGCAGCCACGAGCCGCCCTTCGACGAGAGCTACCTCGATCTGGTCAGCGATTTCGCCACTCACGCCGCGATGGCGCTGGTGCTCGCGTCGGCCCGGGACGACGCGCGCCAGGTGACCATCCTGGCCGAGCGCGAACGCATCGCGCACGACCTGCACGACCACGTCATCCAGCGGCTTTTCGCCGCCGGCATGGATTTGCAGGGAACGCTCGCCCGGGCGCGCTCCCCGGAGGTGTCCGAGCGGCTCAACCGCACGCTCGACGATCTCCAAACCATCATCGAGGAAATCCGCACGACGATCTTCCAGCTGAAATCCCCGCCGGGGAAGAACGACTTCCGGCAGCGCATCCAGCAGGTGGTCGCCGACCTGACCGAGGACCGGGACATCGTGACCACGCTGCGCATGCATGGGCCGATGACCGCCGTCGGCGGCGAGCTGGCCGACCACGCCGAGGCGGTGACCGCGGAGGCCGTCAGCAACGCGCTGCGCCATTCGGGCGCGTCGCGGCTGACCGTCGAGATCAGCGTCGCCGACATGTTCGTCCTCGACATCATCGACAACGGCTCCGGCATACCCGACGGCAACACGCGTCACAGCGGTCTGGCCAACATGAAGCGCCGCGCCGAACAACTGGGTGGTGCGTGCGAGATCACCCGGCCTCCCGAGGGCGGTACCCGGGTCCACTGGGTCGCGCCCCTCATCGACCGGTAGGGATCGTCCCGCCCCGCCACGGGACCAATGGGAGGGACCCGGGGGCCTAACGACCCTGCCCAACCGCGCCGCCCCGGATTAACCTCGGGCACGTGACTGATCGGCCGGTGGACGTCGCGGCTACGGCCCGGCTGCTCGACGGGCGCCTGGTGTCGCTGCGCCCCCTGGTGGCCACCGACGCCGCCGCCGTCCTGGCGCTGCATGAACACCTCTCCGACCACGACCGCTACTTCCGTTTCTTCACTTTGCAGCTGTTGCCGCTGCACGAGCTCGTCGCCAACCTCACCGAGCCCGCGGACGGCGTGTACGCCCTCGGCGCGTTCGATGCCGGCCGGCTGATCGGCGTGGCTCACTGCATCGTCGTCGACGACCCGGAGGTCGCCGAGGTCGCGATCGTGGTGGCGCACGAAGACCATGCGATGGGCGTGGGCACCGCCCTGCTCAAGCACCTGGCTCCCATCGCCCGAGCCCACGGAGTCGCACGGTTCATCGCGGACGTCCTCGGCGAGAATCACCTCATGCTCACGGTTTTCTTCGATCTCGGCTGGCCCTGCCGGCCGATCGATTACGGATCGATTCGCCACCTCGAGATCGAGCTACCGGAATTCGACGAGGCGCCGGCATAGAGGAGTTGAAGATGACGGGAAACGGCAAGAGGCACGGGGTGCTGGTGTGTGTCGACGGGTCGGCCGCATCCGACGCCGCCGTCGCCTGGGGGACCCGCGAGGCCGTGATGCGCGGCATGCCCATCACCCTGATGCACGCCGTCCCGCCGGTCGTGGTCGGATGGCCGGTGGGCCAGCTGTACGCGGACATGCCCGAGTGGCAGCAGGACGGCGCCCAGCAGGTCATCAACCGGGCCCGTGAGGCGCTCGGCGCCAGCCTGGGGGGCAGCGAACCACCCGAGATACGCACCCAGACCGTGTATTCGGCCATCGTCCCCGCACTGATCGAGGCCTCCGAAGACGCCTGGATGCTGGTCGCCGGGAGCCAGGGCCTCGGCGCGCTCGGGCGCCTGCTGCTCGGCTCGGTGACCACGGGGCTGGTGCACTACGCGCACTGTCCGGTGGCGGTCATCCACTCCGACGACGGCGCGGCCCCGGACTCCGGCGCGCCCGTGGTGCTGGGCATCGACGGATCCCCGGCGTCGGAAGCCGCGACCGCCCTGGCCTTCGACGAGGCGTCGCGCAGGGGGGTGGGGCTGGTGGCGGTGCACGTGTGGAGCGACGTGGGGGTGTTCCCCATCCTCGGCATGGACTGGCACGACCGCGAGAAGGAAGGGCAGGAGATCCTCGCCGAGCGCCTGGCCGGCTGGCAGGAACGCTATCCCGACGTGCATGTCGAGCGGAAACTGTTCTGCGACAAGCCATCCGAGTGGCTGCTGAAGGAATCCGAACACGCTCAACTGGTGGTGGTAGGCAGCCGCGGCCGGGGCGGCTTTCCCGGCATGCTGCTCGGCTCGGTGAGCTCCGCGGTGGCGCAGTCGGCCCGGATACCCGTGCTCGTCGTCCGTTGACCAAGACGGTCGATGGCGTTGAAGGAGGCTTCTGATGATCGAACTTCTGGAAGACATGCCGGAGAAGGTGATCGGCATTCGCGTGTCGGGCCGGCTACGCGGTGACGAGCTGCGCGACTTCAAGCCCGAGATCGACCGGGTGCTGCAGACCGGCGAGGTGAGGATCGTCGAGGTGATCGAATCCGATTACGAGGGCTTCGGGCCCGGTGGGTTCCTCGAGGATCTCAAGCTCGGCTTCGGCACCGTCCTGCCACATCATTCGGCGTTCAAGCGGATCGCGGTGGTCTCCGACAAGGACTGGGTCGCGACCGTCCTGCACGCGCTCGCGTGGATGGTGCCGGGCGAAATCGCCGTGTTCGGGCTCGGTGACCTCGATCGTGCCAAGGCGTGGGCGGCCGGATAGCCGGTCCGCTCAATCGCGCACCACCAGCACCGAACACCCCGCGTGGCCGTTCGGATGTGTGGTGATCGGGCCGACCATGCGGGCGACCTTGTCGGCGTCCTCGCCGCCCACCACCGCCAGTTGGACGGGTTCTGATGTGTGCGTGAGGAATTCGGCGGCACCGCGCCTCGCGGCGGCGGGCTGGACGTGCACCTCGCGGTGCTGCGATACCCAGGGGCCGAGCCGGTGATTGAGCTGGTGGTAAGGGATCTCGCCGAGGCCCCACCGCCAGACCCCCATCGCCAGGATAGGTGCTTCACGAAGACGTGCCTCGCGGAAGCCGTGCTCGAGCACCGCGTCGTTGGCGGCAGATTCGTCGACGGCCACGGCGACGTATCCGCCGTCGGGCTGCATGGCGTCGCGGTTGCTGCGGATGACGGCCACCGGACAGTGCGCCTTCTGCGCCACGGTGTCCGCGGTCGAGCCGAGGACCTTGCGGGCCACCCAGCCCGTCCCCACCGACCCCACGCAAACCATTGCGGCGTCGCGCGATTCGTCGAGCAGCGCGCTCTCCGAGGAGCCACGCACGATGTCGCATTCGACCTTGACCGGCTTACCCATGGCCTGCAGCGCCGCGTCGGCGGCGCGCAACGACTCCTGGGCGTATTGGATGTCCAGGCTGTCGTCGCCGGCGGTGTCCGTGCTCCGCTCGGGGATGGCGTGGATCAGCCGCAGCGGGATGTTGCGGCTAGCGGCCTCGGCGACGGCCCACTTGGCCGCGTTGATCGCGGCGTCCGAGCCGTCGATACCCACCACGATCCGCTGCGACGACTGCGGATTGCTCATCGAGTCCTCCTGTGTGACCTGCTATCGGGCCGTCAAACCCCGTCACCGCCCACGTTATTCCGGCGACGGCTCGATCCAGCAGGGTCGTTCGGCCCCGGTTCGCGGGCTTTGGTCACCGGGCCTCAGGCGACCTCGACCGTGTGCCCGGGCAGCAGGTGCTGCACCCGGCCGCGGCACTCGACCGCGATCGACGCGCTGTTGCCGGCCTCGGAGGTCAGGTCGGCCGCGCGTCCGCTGACCCGCAGGTGCAGCCGCTGGCCGCGATACACGAACGGGAACTCGATGGGGTCCAGCGCTTTCGGCCACTGCGGGCTCAGGATCAGCCGGTCGTCGCGGGTTTCCAGCCCGGTGAAGCAGCGTTGCAGCAGGTCGATGCTGCCGGCCATCGCGGCCAGGTGTATCCCTTCCGACGTGGTGCCGCCCTGAATGTCGACGACGTCGGAGGCGAGCACCTGCACGAAGTATTTCATGGCGTGGTGCCGGTTGGCGCGGGTGAGAACCCACGAATGGACGAGCGCGCTGAGCGTCGATCCGTCCGAGGTGCGCGCGAGGTAGTAATCCACGGTCTCCGGGATCCGCTCGGGCGCAACGCGATAGCCGAGCCTGCCGAACAGGGCCAGCAATTCGTCCGACGACAGCAGGTAGAACAGCATCAGCACGTCGGCCTGTTTGGATGCTTTGTAGTTGTTCACGCTGTCGTTCTCGGCCTCCAGGATGCGGTCGAGCCGCTGGATGTTGCCGTAGCGCCGCCGATAGCCCTCCCAGTCCAGCTCGGCCAATTGGGAATAGCCTTCGAACTGGCTGATGACGTTGTCGTGGAAGGGGACGTACATCCGGCGCGTCACGTGCTCCCAGCGGCCCAGCTCGTCGCTCTTGAGGTCGACCTTGCCGACCAGGTCGAGGCGGTCGCGCAGC
>NZ_LZJM01000173.1:0-677 GCF_001667665.1 Mycobacterium sp. E342 | reverse complement strand
CACGGTGGTCGGGTGGCCGGTTGGGCATCGATCACGGGGTCGGTGACATCGATGACTGGCACGCCATGGCCATCTAGCCGTGAGTACAACTCGGTGGTGGTCACCACGGTGGTCGGGGTGGCGTCGGTGAGCAGGAACCCGATCCGCGCGGCTGGCCAGCCGGGATCGATTGGCACATAGGCCGCCCCGGACTTGAGCACCGCCAGAATCGCGATGATGGCCTGCGCGCCGCGCTCCATCAGTATCCCCACGTACCGACCGGAGCCGGCGCCCTGGGCAACCAGTAAGTGCGCCAACCGATTCGCGGCCTCATCAAGCTCCCGATACGTCCAGGACCGGTCCCCGAAACTCAGTGCCACCGCCTCCGGGGCGCAGGCCACTTGGGCGGCAAACGCATCCGGAATCGACACCGCCGGTGTGGCGGGGCGGTCCAACACGCCACGGTTACCCCATTCGTCCAGGCGGGCCTGCTCATCGACGTCGAGCACCTCGACCGAGGAGACTTGCTCGGTGGGGTCGGCGGTCATCGCCGCCAGCACCCGCTGGAACCGCTGGATCAGGGTGTGGATGGTGTTGGGGTCGAAGATGTCGGTGCGAAATTCCACCGCCCCACTAATCCCGGCCGGTTGGCCGGCGTCGGTGAAGTTCTCGGTCAGAGAGAATGTCAAATCCATGCG
>NZ_LZJM01000172.1:0-43191 GCF_001667665.1 Mycobacterium sp. E342 | reverse complement strand
GCGTACAGATCCTGCAGCACCTCACTCGCCGAGTCCTCGTCGACGTGCGCGCGCAGCACCAGCGCCTTGGCCAGCGCCCCGTCGACCGCCGCCACCGCTACGGGACCGTCGGGTTCCTCGAGATACGACAGCGCCGGGGCGAACATGCCCAGCCGCGCCAGGGCGGTGCCCAGCGCGATCCTGGCCGCGTGGGCAAAGGCCTCGTCGAGGTCGGCGTCGTTGACGACCGGCGTGAGCAGCTTGACGACGTCCGACCACCGCTCGGCGCGGTAGTTGACGACGACGGCGACCCAGCGGGCTTCGCGCCAGTTGGGGCGCCGCCCGGTCAGGCCGGTGAGGATCCGGTCGGCGTCGGCGAACCGGCCGGCCGTCCCCAGGGCCGCCGCGTAGGCGAGCTGGAAGTCGTCCGGGTCGACAGCGCGGAACTGCAGATACAGGCCGGTGTCGTAGCGGAAGCCCAGCGCGCCGGGCGCCAGATCCACCTTCCGCTGCAACGTGCCGGCCGTGGCCGCGGTCGTCGACACCGCCTCCAGGACCCGCAGGGATGTGTCGCCGGCGGCGGCCAGTCCGGTCCAGGCGTCACACTGGTCGTGGGCGATGCGGGTCAGCGCGGTGAACCCGGAGCGGGCCGCGGACAGGTCGGCCGGGCGCTGGCGCTGGTAGACCGAGAGACCGAGCGCGCGGCAGCACGTGGCGAACCGACTGACGACGTCGCCGTCGACCCGGGCTTCCACCCGGGAATTGACGGGCTGAGCGGCGAGCACGCCGGTGTCACCGAGTTCCACGGCCACGTCTCTCCATTTGTGTAGCCTCCCCTAACTTGACCCGCCTGAAGTTAGCATTGCATAAGCTAAGTGTCGAGGCATCGGGGGCTGTCGACGTCACCACGCCACACCCCGCCCGATTCCGCCGATAAGGATGCTAACCAGGACGATTGTCCGCATTTTCGGTCTTAATCCCTGTCTCAGTAGGTTGGCAGGCCCTTGGCAGTCGCTTCTAAGCGGTCAGAGCTTATCGAAAATCATTTTCATTATCAATCCGAGTGGCCCTCACTGGGGTCTCCGGACAACGCAGTAGTCGTCCGTCGCACCGGGAAAGTTCCGGTCCCGCTCGGCTTCGTCAGTCCGGTGCCCAATTGCCCGGCAACATGGGCAGCGACGGGCCGCCGCCGAAATCGTCGCTGGCGAGCGTCGCCAGCCCCGACGCATCGGCGGCGCGCGTGCTCGCCGTCCCGGCGAAACCCAACGGCCCCGCGCCGCGTTCCGAAGCCACCGACGACGCCGATCCTGCGAACGCATCCGCCTCCGAGCCGGTGTCCGGCTCCAGGTCCGCGAATTCGTAACCGCGGTAGTGATCCTGCATCGCCGCCCGCCGACGCCGCCGGGCCCGCCGCTGCTCCCGCGCCGAGGCCGCCGCCACCGCCGCGGCCGCGGCGGAATCGGGCTCCGGCGCCTTGCGTTGCGCGCCGGCGCCCATGCCCGTGCCCGACCCGACGGTCGGACCGCCCACCAGGTACGGGAAGGGGGCGCTGCCGATGCCGGCGGGCGGTGGCGGGGTTCCGGTCGCCGGCACCGAGGTGGGTGCGGGGGCTTGGGCCGGGGTGGCGGTCGACGGCGCCGGGGCGGTGGCCGTGATGCCCGCCGGCGCTCCGGCCGCCACCGCGGTCAGTTTCGGGGCCGGGGAGACCGGCGCGGCGGTCGCGACCGGGGCGGGAACCGGCTCGGGCTGGATCGCGGCCAACGCCGTGAGGCTGGCGAGGCCTCCCGCGGCTCCGGCCGGCACGACAAACGGAACCGCCAGGAGCTGGGGGAACGCCTGGAATACCTCGATTAGATGGGTGAACTCGTCCGCGATCAGCAGGCCGATGTCGTGCAGGAGTTGCGTCAACGCCGCGGACGGATTCTCGGGAAATTCCTCCAGATCCCTTCCGATGGTCTGGAAAATCTCCAGGAAGCGGTTGATCCACCAGCTCAGCTGGTACGGGTTGCCGGAGTCGTTGTCGATGATGTCGTCGTTGCCGCTGTCGTCCTCTTCGCCGGTGCTGTCGGCCTGGACGATGGTGGGAGCCGGGTCGCTTTGCGGCGTCGACGCCACCGCCATCGTGGAGACCGCCTGGTACGTGGACATCGTGGTGGCCGCCTGGACCCACATGCGCGCGTAGTCGGCCTCGTTGATCGCGATCGGAATCGTGTTGATACCGAAGAAGTTCGTCGCCACCAGCGCGCCGTGCATCGCGTGGTTGGCGGCCAGCTCCGGCAGGGTCGGCATTGCGGCCAGCGCCACCGTGTAGGCCGTGGCCGCGGTCTCGTGCCGGGCGGCGGCCGCGGCACTGTTGGCGCCGGCCCGCGTCAGCCACGCCAGGTAGGGCGCGTGGGCGGCCACGTACTGCTCGGCGGTGGGGCCCTCCCACGCCCCGGCCTGCGCCGCCGCCAAGGTCGCGGACAGCTCGTCCGCCGCGGAGGCGTAGGTCGCGCTCAGCGAGCTCCAGGAGGCCGCCGCAGTCAACAGGCCGGCCGGCCCGGGACCGCTGCTCAGCTGCGCCGAATGAACCTCCGGCGGCAGCGCCATCCAAACGGGGGCGGTCACCGTCGACCGCCGGCCGGGCCATCGAAAAAAGCGCACAGCGTCACGCCGGAACTCCTCGCCGGGCCGAGACCGCCGCCGCCCGGGCTGTTGGGCGGCGCACCGATCAGCCCGGTAGTAGTCGGAGGCCGGCGCGAAAAAGTTCCGGCGCGCGGTCAACTCATGGCGAACTCATCACGAGCCCGGCGGCGGTCAGCCTTTGACCGCGCTTACCAGGGTGTTCCGTGCGACCATCGGCCCGGCATCGATGTCCGGGCCGGGAACCGGCCTGCCGTTCTGGCGCAGGAAGTCGGCCAGCGGGGTGCCGACCGCGGTCCACCCGCGCTCCCCGAACCATTCGGTCGCGGGGGCGACCCGCTCGTTGTAGACCAGCTGGTAGAAGGGCCGCTCGGCGCCGTCGGCCATCTTGGCGCGCTCTTCTTCGCGTTTGGCCTCGAAGTCGTCCTGGTCAAGCGGGGCCCCGTCCTCGACGCCGACGTGGCTGCCCGGGGCGGCCAGGCCGTCGATGCCGGTGAACAGCTGCTCCTGCGCGGTGGCCGGGAGGTAGATCAGCAGGCCCTCGGCTATCCAGGCCGACGGCAGGGCGGCGTCGAAGCCGCTGTCGCGCAACGCTTGCGGCCAGTCGTCGCGCAGGTCCACCGCGATCTCGCGGCGCTCCGCGTTCGGCCGGGCGCCCTGCTCGGTGAGCACCTCGCGCTTGAAGTCGAGGACCTGCGGCTGGTCCAGCTCGAAGATGGTCGTGCCGGCCGGCCAGTCCAGGCGGTAGGCGCGGGAGTCCAGCCCGGCCGCGAGGATGACCACCTGCCGGACGCCCGCGGCGGCGGCGCGGCGGAAATATTCGTCGAAGTATTTCGTGCGGGCGCCCTGGAAGTTGACGAAATGCTGGCCGAAATCGGCCGTGGTCAGCTCGTGATCGGGGGCCTTGCCGTCCAGGACGTCGGCTGCCCACCCGCCCACGGCGCGGCAGAACACCTCCGCATAGGGGTCGACGGCCAGCGGGTCCGGCTTGTGCGCCTCCAGCGCCCGCGCCGTCGCCACGAACAACGCCGTCGAACCGACACTCGTTGTGATGTCCCAGGTATCGCCTTCACTACGCATGTAGTCGACATTACCGGCCGAAGATGTGCCTATTTCCGTGGCGCGCAACGCCAACGGTGAGCGCGGGCGCAACCGCCCCCGGCCGCCGCGTCCGCGTGGGCGTCGTGTTCAGAGCCGGCCCGGCGGAGGGCGCTCAGCGGTCCACGTCATCGCCCGGATCGGCTGGCCGGCGGCTGCCGTAGCGGCGGCGGAACTTCTCCACCTGCCCGGCGCTGTCGACGATGCGGCGGCTGCCCGTCCAGAACGGGTGGGAATCCGAGGTGACCTCGACGACGACGAGTGGGTAGGTGCGCGTGCCGGCCGACGTCTCCCACTCGACGGTGCGCGAACTGGTGACCGTGGACCGGGTCAGGAACCGCGCACCGGTCGTGGCGTCCTGAAAGACGACGGGGTGATAGTCGGGGTGGATCTCGGGTTTCATCGACGGTCTCCTTCGGTGCTGTGGTGGGCGGGGGCGCTCTCCTCGCCGGTTTGCACCGTGTCCGCACCGGGGTCTTCGTGCCACTCGCCGAATGAGTCGTCGCACAACATCGAGTCGCCGCAGGCGAATTCGTCGTCGGTGACCAGCGCTCCGTGCAGGGCCTCGAGGATGTCGGCGGCGTTCGCCCCGCACACCAGGATCGTCATCGCGGTGTGTCGATCGCCGTGATCGGCGTCCCACCCGAGCTCGGCGAGAGCACGCCGCTCCGGGTCGATGCCGTCCAGCTCGGCCGGCGTCAGGGCCGCAAGCCATTTGCCGGCCGGACCCACCCGCAGTCCGCCACCGGCCGACTCCAGCCACATCGCGTGTTCGGGCCGGCCGGCGAGCCAGAGCCGCCCCCTGGTGCGGATGACGCCGTCGAGCAAGACGTCCAAACACTCGTGCAGTCGCCGTGGATGGAAGGGGCGCCGGGCATGAAACGCAACGAGCTGGATCGGGCCGCGGGAATTCAGCGGTGGCTGCCCGGCGAGCAGCGGACTGTGCGGATCGTCGCTGCGGCCCCGCCGCGCGTCGCGGTACAAGTTGTTCAGCGCGTCGCCGATACCGTCGACGCCGACCTGAATGCGCGCACGCGGTGCCAGGCGACGCAGCGCAGCGGCGGTGAAGGGGTCTGGCCGGTTGAGCACGAGCACGTCGGCGAACTCGGCCTGACCGACCACCACCTGCGCCTCGGTGCGCCCGTCGTCGAGTTCGCAGTCACCGACCGCCTGAGCCACCCACGCCGGGGAATCGACGGTGGTGATCACCGCGGCGATCGAAACATCCAGCGCCGCGGGGCCATCGACGTATCCGGGCGCGACCCGCACCGGAACGTGATCGATGGCCACGCAGATGGGCTCGGGCTCCAGCCAGGGCGCCAGGTGCACCACTATCCGATGGACGTCGGCGCGGCGATGGAGTTGGCGCAGCAGCACCAACAGGTCGTTGCGGATGGTGCAGGACACGCAACCGCGCGCGAGCTCGAGCCCCGCGTCGGCCGTGGTCAGGACGCCGTGCCGCAACGTCACCGTCGTGCGCCGCACCACGTGACCGTCGAACCGGTGCTCGACGACCACCGTCCCCGGCGTTCGCAACAGTGCACCCACAACCGGGTCGGTGTTTTGTTGACCGGCTACCAGAATGACGGGCGTCCGCATCGGCCTCCTTATTGAAAATCATTTTCATCTTGTCCCTCCGTACGGTACCGTCTGCGTCAAGCCTTGTCGAAAATCATTTTCAATAAACGGACGTGGAGGTACACGATGTCGGCGCGCTGCCAGGTGACCGGCCGGACACCGGGTTTCGGTAATGCGGTGTCACATTCGCATCGCCGGACCCGTCGGCGCTGGTCACCCAACATCCAACTCAGGACGTACTACCTGCCATCCGAGGGACGCCGCATCCGGCTGCGGGTCAGCGCCAAGGGCATCAAGGTCGTCGACCGCGACGGGATCGAGGCAGTCGTCGCTCGACTGCGTCGCCAGGGGCACCGAATCTGATGGCGCGCAACGAAATTCGACCCATCGTCAAATTACGGTCGACGGCGGGCACCGGTTACACCTACGTGACCCGCAAGAACCGGCGCAATGACCCCGACCGGATGGTGCTGCGCAAATACGACCCGGTCGTCCGCCGGCATGTCGACTTCCGAGAGGAACGCTGAACGTGGCGAAGAGATCCAAGATCGTCAAGAACGAGCGCCGGCGCGCCATCGTGGCGCGCTACGCGCCGCGCCGGGCCGAGCTCAAGGACATCATCGGTTCGCCATCGAGCACCCCCGACCAACGGGCAGCGGCGCAACGGGAGCTGTCCCGCCAGCCCCGCGATGCCAGCCCGGTCCGCCTGCGCAACCGGGATGCGGTAGACGGGCGCCCGCGCGGGCATCTGCGCAAATTCGGGTTGTCGAGGGTGCGGGTTCGCGAGCTCGCCCACGCGGGTCAGCTCCCTGGAGTGCGAAAGGCAAGCTGGTGAGCGGCAAGAATGCCCAGCGCAGACGTCGTCTCGCCCAGCCGGATGTCAAGTCCGTGAAGCGAAACCTGCTGACCAGCCTGGGTTTACGCGAAGTCGACTATAAGGACACCGCTTCGCTGCGCGTCTTCATCTCCGAGCGCGGCAAGATTCGCGCGCGCCACGTCACCGGCCTCACCGTCCAACAGCAACGACAGGTGGCGACGGCCATCAAGAACGCCCGGGAGATGGCGCTGCTGCCCTACCCCGGCACGGGACGTTGACCTCGCGGCGGCGCGGCACCGACCGCCCCTTCACCCTCGTCGTGTGCGCTGCTTGTGCGTCCCACCATGAGGTGATCGACGAACTGCGGCCCGCGATCCGGCGCTGCCCCCACGCCGTACTCGTCTCGGCCGCGTGCGTGCTGGGGCCGGTCACCTGCGCGTCCCGGCCGACCGGGCACGGCGTCATGGCCGTTGTGCAGCCCTGCACGAAAGACCGGGCCGCATCCGGGCCACCGCACTGGATCGGACCCATCGCAAGCAGCGAACAGGCCGCGGCCCTGCGTGACTGGCTGGAACGCGGCCAGTGGGAGACCGCTCCGATCCCCAACGAGCTTGGCAATCACCAGCTTTGGGCCACCAGTCTGCGCCGCAGCAACTGACCCGCCGACCCTGTCAGCCGGGTCACCCGCGAGGGTTTGCCGGGGATTCCCTGCGTGCGCTAGCGCGCAGCGTTGCCACCGTCATCGTCCCAGGTGCCCGGCATCATGGGAACCCTTGGGCCGGTGCCGAACTCGTCACCGGCCAGCGTGGTCAATCCCGCGGCCGCGGCGGCCTCCTCGCGGCGGGCGGTCCCGGCGAAGCCCAGCTTCCCCGCACCGTGGTCCGAGGCGACCGACGCCGCCCCGGCACCGGGCGCGCTCCAATCCGGTTCGACGTCGACGTTCATGTCCGCGAACTCGTCGCCGTGGTCGCGGCCGATCGCCCGCCTGCGCCGGCGCGCCCTGGCTCGCCCCCGTGCCGCAGCGGCCGCCGCGGCGGCGGCGCCGTCGGGCTCCGGCGCCTTCCTTTTCGCGCTGGAGCTGGCGGCCGAACTCATGCCCGAGCCGGACCCGATACCGGGTGGGGCGACGACATACGGCGGTGCGAAACCCGCCGCGTGCGGCGGCGGCACGGACGGCCCGGTTGTGGTCACAGTGGTCGCCGTGGGCGCGGGAGCGGACGCCGGCGCCGAGGCGGGAGCCGCCGCCGGCGCAGCGGCGGTCGGTGTCATCGCGACGGCCGGCATCGGGGCGGGCGGGGGGGCGGGCGCCGGCACCGGCGCCGGCAAGACCTGGGGCTGCGGTATCCCGGCCAGGCCGGCCAGCCCGGCGAAGCCGGCGACGGCGCCGAAGGGGGCGACGGCGAGCAGCAGAGCGGGGGCCAGCAGTTGCGGCGCCGTGGTCAGGATCTCGAGGATGTGCGTCGGCCAGTCGAACAGCATGAGCTGAACGATGTATTGGAAGGCCAGCGCCGGATTGTGCACCAGGTAGTAGCCGAACTGCTCAAAATCCTCGAGCAGTTCCAGCGCCCGAACGACCCACCAAATCGGTTCCGACGCGTTGGTGTAGGAGTCATAGGTCAGGCCGTTCACCGTGCCCTGGGCCGGATCCCAGTTGATGCCGAAGTTCTTCAGGATTTGCGCGATGAAGTCGTCGAGCGGATTGTCGATCGTGGGGTCGTGGTCCACGTTCGATGAACTGTCGGCTGAAGCGTCCGTCTTCACTATCGGCGGCGCCGGGTCGGTCTGCGGTGTCGCCGCGACGGCCGCGGCCGAGACCGCCTGGTAGGTAGTCATGGTGCCGGCGGCCTGCACCCACATCCGCGCGTAGTCGGCCTCGTTGACCGCGATCGGAATCGTGTTCACGCCAAAGAAATTCGTCGCCACCAAAGCGCCGTGGACGGCGTGGTTGGCGGCGAGTTCCGGCAGCGTCGGCATGGCCGCCAACGCCGCGGTGTAGGCGGCAGCGGCGGTCTCGTGCTCGGCGGCCGCGGCAGCGCTGTCCGCGCCCGCCCGGGTGAGCCACGCGAGGTAAGGCGCGTGGGCGGCCACATACGACTCCGCGCTGGGCCCCTCCCACGATCCGGCCTGCGCGGCGGCCAAGACGCCGCTGAGTTGGGCTGCGGTCGAAGCGTATTCCGCGCTCAGGTCCGACCATGCCCCCGCCGCTGCGAGCAGCGACGCCGGACCGGGGCCGCTGCTGAGCAACGCGGAGTGCACCTCCGGTGGCGAGGCCATCCAGATCGGCGCCGTCATAGGTACTCCTCGGGCTGGGAAGGCTTACCAGGCAGAGGAGAGCTTAATGAATATGATTGTCGTTATCAACACGGCGCGGTTCGGCGCGCCCCCGCGTGTCAGACCACGCGCCCCCGCATTGTCAGACCAAGGGGCGCCCCGCCCGGATCCGGCGGTCGACGTCGGCCAGCAGGACGTTGAAGGGGAATCGGCGAACGAACCGCGGCAGGCACCGGTTCACCAGGGCGAGCGCCGCCATCAGCCGGTCGAAGCGCCGTTGCCTGGCGGCGTCCCAGGGCAGGCGCATCTCGTCGCGGAACCGCTGCGGCAGAAAGCCGGTGGTGATGAGCAACCCGAAGTTGTCGCACGCGCGCTGCAGCCGGCGTGGGAGCGCCAGCCCCGGGATGCGGCCGGCGGCGATCGGATGAAGAAAGTCCCGGACCGCGTCGTCGATGTGAACCTTGGCCAGCGACTCCTCCCAATACCGGTCGAACGCGGCCCGGTCCGCCGGCCACATCTCCGGCGGCACCTGCAGGGTGGTGGCCAGCGCCATGCCCTCCCGGTAGTGGCGGTCGGCGTCCTGGCCCTCCAGCTCGCCGATGAACATGCGGTAGATGTCGACCCCGCCCTTGTACAGGCACGCCCCCACCCACAGCTGCAAGGCGGGGTCGAAGGCGTTGTATTGCACCGGGCTTTCGGGCGTGGAGTAGACCTGCGCGTGCGCGCGGTTCACCGCGCGGCGGAAGGCCTCCTTCTGGGTGTCGCTGCCGTTGGTCGCCACGGCCAGGTAGGTGAAGGTGGTCCGCGCGCGCTTGATCGGATGCAGGTCGACGCGACCGCTCTCGACGCGGCTCTCCATGACGCCGTAGCCGACACCGGGACGCGCCAACTGCATGACCACGTTGGCCGGGCCGGCCAGCAGCGCGACGCCCATCAACCCCTCGTCGATGCCGAGGGCCCGCCGGCGCCGCCGCGCGGCGGATCGCCGGGGCGGGTCGGCGATGGGTCGCTCGACATGCCGAGCCGGTTCCTGAACAGCCTCGCGTATCGCCATCGTCATACCCTCCCGCGGCACGCCGCTAATGTGAGAACGGCTGTTTCCCGATATTGTCGCGGCGCCCTGCCGGTGTCAAGATGGGTTGCGTGAGCGAGACCTCCAGCGCTCGGCCCTACCGCGGCGTCGAGGCGGCGCAGCGCCTGGCCACGCGGCGCAACCGGCTGTTGGCCGCGGGCCTCGAACTGCTCGGCGCCGAGCAACAGAGCGTCTCGGCCGTCACCGTCCGCGGCGTGTGCCGTGAGGCCGGGCTGGCGGCCCGGTACTTCTACGAGAGCTTCGCCGACAAAGACGAATTCGTCGGCTCCGTCTTCGATTGGGTGGTCGCCCAGCTGGCCGCCACCACACAGGCCGCGGTGGCGGCGGTGCCGGCGCCCGAGCAGACGCGAGCGGGGATGGCCAACATCGTGCACACCATCGCCGACGACGCCCGGCTCGGGCGCCTGCTGTTCAGCACGCAGCTGGCCGATCCCGTGATCGTGCGCAAGCGCGCCGAATCCAGCGCGTTGTTCGCCATGCTGTCCGGGCAGCACGTCGGGGACGCGATGCGGGTTCCGGCGAACGACCGCATCAAGGCGGCGGCGCACTTCGTGGTCGGCGGCGTCGGGCAGACCATCAGCGCCTGGCTCGCCGGCGACGTCCAGCTCCAACCCGACCAGCTCGTCGATCACCTGGCCGCCCTGCTCGACGAGCTCGCCGAGCCAAAGCTCTACCGCGCCAAGGAATCCCGGGCGTCGGCCGACGCCTAACGGATGCTTACGCCGGGCAGACCGTGCGCCAGGCGGTGCTGCCGGTGAGCCCGAAGTCGCTCAGCGCGCTCGAAACATTGTCTCGTAGTTGTTCAATCGAGTTGTGTCGGCCGAGCTCGTAGGCGAGGAACGAGACGAACACCCGGCCGTGCACCCGCCCCGACAACAACGCCAGTGCCCCGTTGGTGCGATACATGGTCGCGGTGGTCACCCCCGGGTACACGGTCCTCATGGCGAAGTGATCGGCGTCGGTGCCGTCCGGCCGGTTGACGGCGGGGTCCAGCGTCCCGAGGTTGGACGACACGACGGTGATCGCACTGCCGGTGACCACGCCGATCAGTCGCCGCATGACCCGCTTGGGGATCAGCGGAACCAGCGGCAGCAAGGCCCAGCGCTCGTCGGGCTCGTCCAGGTGGCGGGCCAGGGCTTCCTTTACCCTGGCGCGGATCTCACGCAGGTCGGTCGTCGCCGGCGCGGGGTCGACCGTGATGTCGACGTTGACGACCGCGTTCGCGCGGGTGTCGCCCGGGGTGCGCTCGTTGACCGGCATCCCCACGTTGACCGTCCCGTCCGCGCCGACTCGCCCGACTCGTCGGGCGAGGTGGGCGGCCAGTCCCGCGAGCAGCGCGTTGCTTGTTCCCCCGAGGGCCTCCGCGCGCGCGTCCCACTCGTCGGCGTTGATGAACAGCGTCGCCATCGGCAGCGTGATGCGTTCGTCCGCCCCGGCGGGCGGCGCGGGCCGCTTGCCGGCCGGCGACGTGGCGGCGCCGGCGTGGCGTGCGGTCCCGGCCAGGCGGATCGCGGCGACCACGGCGCGGCCCATATCGGCGGTGTCGCGCACGGTTTGGCGCGCGTCCTCGCGCATTGCACGCCACCGCCGCCGTGCCGCCGGGGCCGGCCAGTCGATGGCGTCGTCGCGGCCGCACGCCGCGTCCGCCAACGCCTCGCACAGCCCGACGCCGTCGGTGAGGCAATGGGTGGTCACCAGGCTCACTGCCGCGCCGCCGTCGGTCAACGGGAGCACGGCAAGGTGGTATCCGGGGCCGTGCTCGGCGTCGGGTCGCTTGTCCGCCTGTTCGTCCAGCCAGCCGCCGATCGCCTCACGCGCCCGCGGCGCCGCGACCATCTCGAGCTCCGACTGACCGGTGGGCGCCACCCAGCGATGCCTACCGAACGGCAAGGGGGACCGTTCGATGCGGCGACGCAGCCGACCCCGACCGAGATGGCGATGAAACCTTCGCAGACCGTCGACGTCGACCGGGCGGTCGTATACCCAGATGCACTGCAGCACACTGGTGGTGGCGGTCGCCCGCTCGCCGAGGAACATGGTCTGGTCGGCCAGGTCCAGCACATTGCTCATCATTGCGACTCCCGCCGTCTTGTGCGTCTAGGCTGCAACCACATCGGGCTGGTCGGGGGTGGTCTCGATGACGCGGGCGAACTCCCGGATCAGCGCCGCCAGGTAGCACTGCACCGACTCGCGGGCTATCTCGTTGTCGGGGAAGGAGATCGTCACCGTGGTGCGTTCGACGTGCCGGTTGATCCACATGTTGATCCCGCCGGCGGACAGGCTGTCGCCATAGGTCCCGAAATTCATCTCCGTCCACATCCCGACAAGGGGGATCTTTCGAAAGTCGAGGAACGACAACATCATCGGCAGTTGCGTGGGCAGCTTGATACCCAGCTGATCCGAGGTCGCCAACTCCAGCACGCGCTCGACCGGCACGGCGGCGAGATCCTTGGCGGAGTCGAAGGATTTCTGAGCCGCCCGTGCCGCCTCGGGGAACGAGTCGCCGGCCGTCGGAACCGTCACGGGGATCAGGCTGGCGAACCATCCCACCGTCATGGTGTCGACGCCCATGTCCCGGGTGTCCCTCGCCGTGAACCCGAAATAGGTTTCCTTGCCGGTCAATTGGCGCTCCGCCAACGCCGTACAGGCCAGGACTCCCCCGATGAACCGGGCACCGGCCGCGCAACACGCGGCGTCGAAAGACTCCGTCCCCGCGGCGTCCAGCAAGTCGACCGTGACCAGGTCGCCCTTGCAGCTGGCCCATGTGTCGCCCAGCGGCAGCGGAAAGCTCGGCCAGTCACCGTCGGCCTCACGCGCGAACGCAATCCAGTCCTTGACCTCCGGGGACGACAGGGTCAGGCTCGCCGCCCTCTCCCGCTGCCGCACGGTGTAGTCGCGGTAACTTCTCAGCTCGCGGGGTGCGGGAAGCTCGCCGCCTTGCGCACCCAGCACCAGTTCTTGGTACGTCAGGTGAATGTCGAGGAAGATCAGCGCGGCGGACACGCCGTCGATGTGCAGGTGGTCGACGCTGGCGTAGAAGGTGAAGTGGTCGGGCCCCTGGACGACTCCGTACGTGAAGCAGCCCCATCCGAGCGTCCCGGGCGTCGTCGTCAGGACGTGCTCACGCGCTTGTTCGGGGCTCATCTGTCCGAACGCCGTCGGAGCGAATTCGATGACCTCGGGGTCGGCGATCGCGCGGCGGACAATGACGCCGTCGACGATGTCGAACCAGCTGTGGTAGGTGTCCTGACCACGGACATGGGCGTTGATCGCCGCCGTCATCGCCGGGATGTCACACGTCCCGGGAATGTCCCACGCCACCACCATGAGCCGGGGCAGCTGTCGGTTCATCGTGTTGCCGAGGTGGGCGGTCCAGAGATGTTGAGTCTGCTGATAACTCGGAACCAAATCACTCAATGGCGCGGTGCGAGCCGCTTCGTACGCCGCGGGCGTAGCCGTCCACGTGGTCAGCGGGCCGTGCGGCGGTTCCCATTCGTAGATGTTTCCGAGTGCGACCATTTCTTGATCCTCGCTCTTACTGGTGGTGATTCCGTTGTGCGGCAAAGGGGTACCGAAAACCCATCCCCGAATGGGTTCTATGCGCAATATGAATTCAATTTCGTACCAGGGATCTTTGCGACCGATTCCGCATGTGGCGCTTGCACCTACGGTCGTCGCTCGTACCCCCGAGTCGCTGTTATTGGACGCTAGTACAGGAACGTGACGATTACGCGGTTTTGAGCAAGATTCGCAATCCCGCGCATCGTCGCGGCGACGCCGGTAATCTTCTCTACCCGGAGCAAACAACCGCACCGGTTCACGGCAACAGCGGCAGCTGCCACATCCGCATTCCGGGATCCAGCAGCCAGAACCGCTCCATGGTCAGGCGCATGAGCCGTAGCGCGCTGACGATCATGAAGGCCGCCAGCGGAAGCTCGACCAGCACCGCCGTGGCCACCGACAGCCAGAGGTCCCTGGGGCCGGCGGTCATCAGGTCGAACCATGCGTCGCAGATCAGGAGCACACCGGTGGTGAACGCGGCCGGGATCAGCACCTGGCGGCGCAGGTAGCCGAACGCGGCGGTCGCCGCCATGAAGACCATCAACAGCACGTCGTACCCCATCCAGGTGAGGGGCCAGTCGTGCACGACGTAGTTCTCCGGCAGTGTCGTGGACAGATAGCCCAGCCAGGGGATCATCACCGCGGAGCCACCGGCCATCAGGCTCAACCGGATTCGCCGCACGCGGGCGAGGAATACCGGGTCGACGATGTCGCTCACGGGTTGTTCCAGCCGGGTGATCAGGTCACGTCGCTCCGCGGGCGTCAGGGCCGCGATCTGGGCGTCGGAGAGAATGCCGTCGGTCACGGCCGGCCGGCACCGCGGGTCGGCGGTCGGCCGCCGTCTTCGGCACCGTGTTCGCATCGCTGCTACCGAATTCCTTGACCCAGCAGGCGAATTCGAGCGTGATGCCGTCGGGGTCCTGGAAGTAGAACGAACGCACGTACACCCCGGGATGGACCGTGGCGGACACCTGCATCGGGCTCTCGTCGTGGTTGAGCACCGGCCCGACCCGCACGCCCTTCTCCTTGAGGCGCTGACGGTAGGCGTCGAACTTCTCGGCCGGCACGTGGAATGCCAGGTGGTTCATGGTGCTCACCGCGCTGGTGATGTCGCCGATGCCGGGGATGGCGCCCGGCGACGAGATGCCCGGCACCCTGTCGGGGGCGTCGGCGAACCAGAAGAATGCGACGCAGTCACCGTTGCCGGCGTCGAAGAAGAAGTGCTGGCCCGCACCCCCGGGCAGGTCCAGCGACTTGACCAACGGCATGCCCAGGATGTTGGTGTAGAAGTCGACGGTGCGGGCCATGTCCGAGCAGACCAGCGCGACGTGGTTGATCCCGCCGAGTTCGAATTCGGTGTTGGCGTTGTGGGGCTTGATCATCGCGCACTCCCCTCGGTCCCGGCTTGGAAATCCTGGCCAAGATGTAATTGAAGAATCTAACATCAGCTTCAGTTTTCTCCGAGATGTCCGTCGCCAGCAGGGCCGCCGAAATGACTCTTCACACCGGTGCCATAGTGCGCCGCGAGTTCGTGGGTTTGCCGTCGCCCACCGCCGGGCGTGCCGGCGCGGGCGGGCATCCCTGTCAGGGGCTGTACCACCGCGGGGAGGGCCGTAAGCCCAAGGTGGCGATGATCGCCACCCACTACCAGATCGACTTCTCCGAGCACTACCTCGCCGACTACATGGCCACCCGCGGGGTCGGCTTTCTCGGCTGGAATACCAGGTTCCGCGGCTTCGAGAGCAGCTTCCTGCTCGACCACGCGCTGGTGGACATCGGCGTCGGAGTGCGCTGGCTGCGCGAACAGCAGGGGGTGGAAACGGTTGTGTTGCTCGGCAATTCGGGTGGCGGGTCGCTGATGGCCGCGTATCAGTCGCAGGCCGTGGAGCCGAACGTGACCCCGCTGGAGGGGATGCGGCCCGCGACGGGCCTGACCGAGTTGGCCGCGGCCGACGGCTACGTGGCCACTGCGGCCCATCCCGGGCGGCCGGACGTGCTGACGGCCTGGATGGATGCCGCCGTCGTCGACGAAAACGACCCCGTCGCCACCGACGCCGACCTCGACCTGTTCAACGAGGACAACGGCCCGCCGTACGCGCCGGAGTTCCTCGCCCGCTACCGCCGTGCGCAGACGGCGCGCAACCACGCCATCACCGACTGGGCGGAGCGGGAGCTCAAACGCGTTCGTGCGGCGGGGTTTTCCGACCGTCCGTTCAGCGTCATGCGCACCTGGGCGGATCCCCGCATGGTGGATGCCGGCATCGAGCCCACGAAGCGTCAACCCAACATGTGCTATGCCGGCGTCCCGGCGAAGGCAAACCGGTCGGCGCACGGGATCGCCGCGGCCTGCACCCTGCGCAACTGGCTGGGCATGTGGAGCCTGCGGGTGGCGCAGACCCGCGCCGAACCTCACCTGGCCCGCATCGGCTGCCCCGCCCTGGTGATCAATGCCGAGGCCGACACCGGTGTGTTCCCGTCCGACGCCCAACGGATTTTCGCCGCGCTCGCCGGCCCCGACAAGACCCAGGCGTCGATCGACACCGATCACTACTTCACCACCCCGGGCGCCCGCGACGAGCAAGCCGACATCATCGCCGACTGGATCGCCAAGCGGTTTCGCTGACAGCGCTCGCCCCCCGACCCCTGTGGTCAACCAACCGACCGGTTGTTAGTTTGGAAGCTGCCCGGCCGAGACGAACCCGAAAGCATGGGAAGGCGACCAATGCCGATCGCTATCACTCCTGAGCATCAAGACCTGGCCGATTCGGTGCGGTCGCTGGTGGCGCGCATCGCGCCGTCCGAGGCATTGCACGCGGCCATGGAAACGCCGATCGGCAATCCGCCGCCGTACTGGCAGGCCGCCGCGGACCAGGGCCTGCAGGGCCTGCACCTGGCCGAGTCCGTGGGTGGGCAGGGTTTCGGCATCCTCGAGCTGGCCATCGTGCTGGCCGAGTTCGGCTACGGCGCGGTGCCGGGTCCTTTCGTGCCGTCGGCGATCGCCAGCGCCCTGATCTCCGCCAGCGATCCGCACGCCAAGGTGCTCTCCGAGCTGGCGTCCGGCGCGGCTATCGCCGCGTACGCGATGGACTGCTGCGGGCTGACCGCCACCCGCCAGGGTGACGCGTTGGTGCTCCGGGGTGAGGTCCGCGCCGTACCCGCGGCGGCGCAGGCCTCCGTGCTGGTGCTGCCGGTCGCCATCGACAGCGGCGAGGAATGGGTGGTGCTGCGCGCCGAGGAACTCGAGATTGAGCCGGTGCGAAGCATCGACCCGCTGCGCCCCGTCGCCCATGTGCGCGCCAACGCCGTCGAGGTGGGCGCGGACGCCGCGTTGACCAACCTGAGCATGGCGACCGCGCACGCGTTGATGACGACGCTGCTGTCCGGCGAGGCGATCGGGGTGGCGCGCTGGGCGACCGACACCGCGTCGCACTACGCCAAGATCCGCGAGCAGTTCGGCAGGCCGATCGGGCAGTTCCAGGCCATCAAGCACAAGTGCGCGGAGATGATCGCCGACACCGAGCGGGCCACCGCGGCGGTGTGGGACGCCGCCCGCGCTATCGATGAGGCACGCGAAAACGATTGGGAAATGAGCGCTTCCAACGTCGAGTTCGCGGCCGCCGTCGCGGCGACGCTGGCGCCGGCGGCCGCCCAGCGGTGTACGCAGGACTGCATCCAGGTGCACGGCGGGATCGGCTTCACCTGGGAGCACGACACGAACGTGTACTACCGCCGGGCGCTGATGCTGGCCGCCTCCTTCGGCCGCGGCTCGGAGTACCCGCAGAAAGTGGTGCACACCGCCACCAGCACCGGGCTCCGGGCGGTCGACATCGACCTCGACCCCGACACCGAGAAGCTGCGCGACGAGATCCGCGCCGAGGTGGCCGCGCTCAAGGCGATGGAGCGCGACCAGCGCAGGGTCGCCATCGCCGAGGGCGGCTGGACCCTGCCGTATCTGCCGAAGCCGTGGGGCCTCGCCGCCGGTCCGGTGGAACAGATCATCATCGCCCAGGAATTCACCGCAGGCCGCGTCAAGCGCCCGCAGATGGGCATCGCGACGTGGATCATCCCGTCGATCGTCGCCTTCGGCACCGAGGAACAGAAGCAGCGGTTCCTGCCACCGACCTTCCGTGGCGAGATGATCTGGTGTCAGCTGTTCTCCGAGCCGGGTGCCGGATCCGACCTGGCCGGGTTGAGCACCAAGGCAACCCGGACGGACGGTGGCTGGCGGATCACCGGTCAGAAGATCTGGACCACCGCGGCGCAGCTCTCCCATTGGGGCGCCCTGCTGGCGAGAACGGACCCGAACGCCCCGAAACACAACGGCATCACCTACTTCCTGCTGGACATGCGCAGTGAAGGCGTCGAGGTGAAGCCGCTGCGCGAACTCACCGGGAACGCGATGTTCAACACCGTCTACATCGACGACGTGTTCGTGCCCGACGAATGCGTGCTCGGCGAGGTGAACCGTGGCTGGGAGGTCAGCCGCAATACCCTTACCGCCGAACGGGTTTCGATCGGCAGCAGCGAGGCCAACTTCCTGGCGACTCTCGGCCAGTTCGTCGAGTTCGTTCGCGACGGGCACCTCGACCCGGTCGCGCAACACCGGGCCGGTCAGTTGATCGCCGAGGGCCACGCCGCCAAGGTGCTGAACCTGCGTTCGACGCTGTTGACGCTGGCCGGCGGCGATGCCATGCCGTCTGCGGCCATCTCGAAGCTGCTCTCGATGCGCACCGGGCAGGGGTACGCCGAGTTCGCCGTGTCCTCGTTCGGCACAGAGGCCGCCATCGGCGACACCAACCAGCTGCCCGGCAAGTGGGGCGAGTACCTGCTGGCGAGCCGGGCCACGACCATCTACGGCGGCACCTCCGAGGTGCAGCTGAACATCATCGCCGAGCGGTTGCTCGGTCTTCCTCGCGATCCCTGACCCGCCGGTGTGCGATTCGGCCCCGGAAAAGGGCCATGCCGACCTGAGGGGTGGTCAGGCCGGCATGGTTTCCCCCCCCATCCCGTGGACCGGTCAGCCTAGGAGTGGATCGGCACGTCAAGGCTGATCGGCTATCACGGGGAGGCTTGGTTCACCACCACCAGTTCCACCAGTGCCCGGGGGCCCAGAATCCGCGGTTCCCCCAACCCGGGCCACGGTGGCCCCCGTTCCATCCGTGGCCTCCGCCCCATCCGCCATGACCCCCTCCTGGACGGTCGGGAAGGATTCCGGGTCCACCGGGCGCCCCGTGCGGACCGGTGGTGGTGAAGCTGTGGTCGGTTCCTGGTGCGGGGGCCGCCTGGGCAACGGCGCCGGCGCCGAACAGCAGCGCTCCCGCCATGGCCGAAGCGCCGGCCGCACTGGCGGCCGCGCGGCGGAGCGATTGTGCAGAGAGCGTCATCGCAGGAGCCCCTTCCAGGATCTGATACCGACAACAAAAACGTTAGCCAGGAGTTTCCCGGCAAACAACTAATCTACACACGAATTGTCCTGTGAATTATGTAACAAGTCGACTGCCGGACGGTGCAAGGTCGGCATTTTGTCGTATTTGATGATTTCCATATCTCAGAATAATGTCGGATACTGATCTACGCAGTCGGGCATTATCACTGTTCAGAAGACGTCTACTGAAATACTGTTCTCCGCAATTCCGCATAGGCGTATTGCCCTGCGTTATGCGGCGCGGAATTGCGGTCCAGCTCTCCCGCGCCCGAAATTACCGCGGCATGCGCCGCGTCCGCCAGCTACCGTAAGCTATTTGCTGCAGAAAGCGGCCGCCGACGGGGACGCGGCCGGTCGGCGGCCCGGTCGCGCGACTTACGCCGTGGACGGTGGAAGAATCAGTATCGACACATTCGAGCGCTGATTTACTGATCGGCCACTCATTCGGAGGGCACCGCCGCAGTGAACTTCAACCGCAGCCACATCGGACCCGGCGCCGCATCGTTCCGGGGTCCCGCGCCGTCGGGCGCCGCGGCGGGCGACGCCGCGCCGACCGAGCGCCTCACCGGGCTCGGGCAGCAGTCCCCCCAGCGGATGGTCAGCCCGCCGGCACACAACCAGGCTGGACGGGTTCAGCGCACGCGGCGCACGGTCGACCTGCCGGCGGCCACCCACCGCGCCCTCGACATCTGGCAGCGGGAGGCGGCCGACCGCTTGGGGGTCGCCCGGGTGACCGGACAAGAGGTGCTCACCGCGCTCATCGACCAGCTCCTGGTCGACCCCAAACTGGCGGCGCAGATCACCCGGGCCATCAAAGACCGGCGCTGACCCCCGAAGGGGGCATCCACTAGTCGATGGCTAGTCGACCTCCATCTCGCGCAACTCGCGCTTGAGAATCTTGCCGGTCGGATTGCGCGGCAGCTCCTCGAGGAAGACCACCTCACGCGGCACCTTGTAGCGCGCCAGGTGATCGCGGACGTAGTGCTTGATGGTGTCCTCGTCGACGTCCGAGCCGTCCTTCTTCACGACGAAGGCGCGCAGCCGATGGCCCCATTCCTTGTCCTCGACGCCGATGGCCGTCGCCTCCACCACCTCGGGATGCCCGCTGATCAGGTCCTCGACCTCGGCCGGGAAGACGTTCTCTCCGCCGGAGACGATCATCTCGTCGTCGCGGCCGCTGACGTACAGCAGGCCGTGCTCGTCGAAATACCCGACATCGCCCGAGGACATCAGGCCGTCGATGATCTGCTTGTGGCCACCGCCGGTGTAGCCCTGGAACGGGAACGCGTTGCCGACGAAGATCCGGCCGACCTCGCCCTGCGGCTTCTCCTGGCCGTTGTCGTCGAGGATCTTGACCTTGACACCCTTGACCACCGGTCCGACGGTCGCCGCGTTGCGCTCGAGGTCCTGCGGCCCGGCGATGGTGGCGAACGCGATCTCGGTCGAGCCGTACATGTTGTAGATGACCGGCCCCAGGTCCTTCAGCGCGCGGCTGGCGAGTTCCGCCCCCAGCTGCGACCCGGAGACGAACACGATCCTCAGGCTGGACAGGTCGGGCTTGGAGTCCATCTTCTCGATCGCGTCGAGGATCCGCGACAGCATCACCGGCACCACCACCATGGCGGTCACCTTGTACTTCTCGATGTCTTCGAGCACGTGCGGCGGCTTGAATTTGCGGCGCAGCACCAGGGTCGAGCCCAGGAACATCGCGATGGTGCCGTGCAGGTATCCCAACGCGTGGAACATCGGGGCGGGCAACGAGGTGACCTCGTTGGCCTTGAACGGGACGTGCGAGAGGATGCCGCCGACCGGCGCGAGGGTCGGCGGGGTGCTGCGGTTCGCGCCCTTGGGGGTGCCGGTGGTGCCGCTGGTGAGGATGATGATCGACGCGTGCTTGGAGGCCTTGGGGGCGGGCTCTTTGCTGCTGCGCTCGATCAGGTCGGCCAGCGTCTCGTCGGTGCTGCCCGACGGCTCGTCCGCGTCGGGGTTGGTGCCCAGCGCGCGCAGCTTGCCCAGTTCCGGCTCGGCCTTGCTGACGGCCTTGGTGTACTCGTCGTCGTAGATGATCAGCTTGGCGCCCTCGCGCTCCGACACCTCCTTGATCTGCGGGCCGGAGAATTCGCTGTTGAGGAGGATGATGCGGGCGCCCACCCGCGCGGCGCCGTAGTTGGCGATCAGGAACCAGCGGGTGTTGCGCGCCAGGATGGCCACCCCGTCGCCGCCCTTGACCCCCATCTCGAGCAGGCCGTTCGCCACCGCGTGGGCGGCCTCGTCCAGCTCTTTGAAGGTGAACTCACCCTCCTCGTCGATGCACGCGGCGCGGTCGGGATGGCGCCGGGCGTTGAGCGACGGCAGCATGCCGAACTCACCCCACTTGTAGATGTCGTTGGCCATCGCGGCGTAGTTCTGCGGCGGCTCCAGCCGGAAGGCGCCGGCTTCGAAGATCTTGCGCACGTAGTGCAATTCGGCCGAGCCGCGCTCCAGGTACTGCTGAACCTTGGCAACCGCCTGCCCAGGCAGGGCAATCAGATTAGGCATGCATCCCACCCTATGTGACGTCCGTCGCATTCCGAGGGGTAAGTACCCACCGACTTACGATGATGAACATGGGTCCGGTTTCGCTGGAGGTGGACGGGCACGAGGTCACGATCACCCACCCGGACAAGGTGGTGTTCGACGCCCACGGCGGCACGGGACCGCACACCAAACTCGACCTGGTCCGCTACTACCTGTCGGTGGCCGAGGGGGCGCTGCGCGGGGTGGCCGGCCGGCCGATGATCCTGAAGCGCTTTGTCAAGGGCATTTCCGAGGAGGCGGTGTTCCAGAAGCGCGCGCCGAAGAACCGGCCCGACTGGGTCGACGTCGCCGAACTGCACTACGCGCGCGGCACCTCCGCCGCCGAAGCCGTCATCCGCGACGCCGCCGGCCTGGCGTGGGCGGTCAACCTGGGCTGCGTCGACCTCAACCCGCACCCGGTGCTGGCCGACGACCTCGACCATCCCGACGAACTGCGGGTCGACCTGGATCCGATGCCCGGGGTCGACTGGCGGCGGATCGTCGACGTGGCGCTGGTCGCCCGCGAGGTGCTGGAGGACTACGGCCTGGTGGCCTGGCCGAAGACCTCGGGGTCGCGCGGCTTTCACATCTATGCCCGGATCGCCCCGCGCTGGGAATTCCGGCAGGTGCGCCTGGCCGCCCAGACCGTCGCCCGGGAGGTCGAGCGCCGGGCGCCCGGCGCCGCGACCAGCCGCTGGTGGAAGGAAGAACGCGAAGGGGTGTTCGTCGACTTCAACCAGAACGCCAAGGACCGCACGGTCGCGTCGGCGTACTCGGTGCGGGCGACGCCGGACGCCCGGGTGTCCACGCCGCTGCTCTGGGACGAGGTCACCGAGCGCCGCCCCGGGGAGTTCACCATCGACACGGTGCCCGCTCGGTTCGCCGCCATGGGCGACCCCTGGGCGGGGATGGACGACGCGGTCGGCGAACTCGACCGCCTGCTGGTGCTGGCCGAGGAGATGGGGCCACCCGAGCGGGCGCCGAAGGGATCCGGCACGGCCGACGGCCGGCGCCGGTCGGTGATGCCGCTCATCGAGGTCGCCCGCACCAAGACCAAGGACGAGGCGCTGGCGGCGCTGGACACCTGGCGCGACCGCCACCCGGACGCGTCTCGCCTGCTGCAACCGGTCGACGTCCTGGTCGACGGCATGCGCGGGCCGAGTTCGATCTGGTACCGGATCCGGATCAACCTGCAGCATGTACCGGTCAATCAGCGACCGCCGCAGGAGGAGCTGATCGCCGACTACAGCCCTTGGATAAAGGAGGGGCAGGGATACGGCGGCCGGCAGCAGCCGTCCCGCTGAGATCGGGCTATACCCCGACCCGCGCCAGCGCGTTGGAGGCGTTGCCCTTGCGCAGGTAGCAGTACCAGGTGACCACCAGCAGGGTGAGGAAGAAGCCCACGTAGAACCGCAGCGCGGGTTCGATGCTGCCGAAGTGCGACCTCGACCAGGCGTAGGCCAGCGGCACGACGAATCCGCCGAAGGCGCCGATCGACGAGATGACGCCCAGCGCGCCTGCGGCCTGGCGGCGCATGTGCGCCATGGTGTCGGGGTCGCCCCCGGCGAGCTGCCCCTTGATCACGAAGATCCTCGAGATCATCCGGTAGGTCGAGCCGTTGCCGATGCCCGTCGCGACGAACAAGAACATGAAGCTGGCGAAGAACAGCGGCAGGTTTTTGGCGTTGACCGACCACAGCGCCGCCGCGGCGCCCGCGGCGAGCATGACGAAGCTGACGGCGGTGATCCGGGCGCCGCCGATGCGGTCGGCCAGCTTGCCGCCCAGGGGCCGAATCACCGAGCCGATCGCTGCCCCGAGGAATGCCCAGGTCAACGCGATGTCGCCACGGCCGAACACCGTTTTGAGCAGGGTCGGGAAGGCCGCCGAGTAGCCGATGAACGAGCCGAACGTGCCGATGTAGAGCAGCGACATGACCCACGTGTCGGGATGCCGCAGCGACTGCCACACCGGCTTCACGTCCGCCTTCGCCTCGGACAGGTTGTTCATGAACAGGAACGCGCACACCGCGGCCACCACCGCCAGCGGGATGTAGAAGAGGCCGGCGCGCGACAGCGCCACCCCGCCACCGGCCACGACGATGGGCGGGATGATCTTCTGCACCACCGCCACGCCGATGTTGCCGCCGGCCGCGTTGAGGCCGAGCGCCCAGCCCTTGTCCTTCTCCGGGTAGAAGAACGAGATGTTGGCCATCGACGAGGCGAAGTTGCCGCCACCGAAGCCGGCGGTGGCGGCGATCAACACCAGCACCGCGAACGACAGGCCCGGATGGCTGACCGCCCAGGCCAGCAGCACGCACGGAATGAGCAGCAGCGCCGCCGAGATGGTCGTCCAGTTGCGGCCGCCGAAGAGCGGCACCGCGAAGGTGTAGGGCAGGCGCAGGAAGGCGCCGACGCCGCTGGGCACGGCGACCAGGCACAGCGCCTGGCTCGCGGTCAGCGCCCAGCCCGAGGCGGACGGATGCCCGTGCGAACCGGCGGTCATCTGGACCACCACGATGCTCCACAACATCCACACGCTGAACCCGACGTGCTCGGCGAAGATGGAGAAGATCAGGTTGCGCCGGGCGATCGGCTTGCCGGTCGCCTCCCAGAACGCGGGGTCTTCGGGCCGCCAGTCATCGATCCAGTGCCCACCTCGATGACGCGGGTGCGCGGGGGCGAGGACCGGAGCGGTCGACTCTGGCGTGGTCGTCGTAGTCACGCCCCGACGTTAGAAAGGGACTGTTACCGGGCCGCGTGGACGCAGTTACGTCGGCGATACGTGGATCTCGCAACGGCCGTTCGCCGCTTGTCAGAACTTTTTGCGCGCCCAATGCGGGAGAATTGCCGCATGCAGGCGACCGATCGGCCCCTGGGGCTGCGCGAACGCAAGAAGATCAAGACCCGCCATGCCCTGCGCCGTGAGGCGTTCCGCCTGTTCGACGCGAACGGCTACGCCGCCACCACCATTGAACAGATCGCCGAGGCCGCCGAGGTGTCCCCCAGCACGTTCTTCCGGTACTTCGGATCCAAGGAGTCGCTGCTGCTGGCCGACGACCTCGATCCGCTGATACTGGCGGCGTTCGACGCCCAGCCACCCGAGTTGTCACCCAGCCAGGCCATCCGCCGCGCGTACGCGAGCACGCTGGCCGGCCTGTCGCCCGAGCAGCTGGAGTTCGAGAACACCCGACAGCGCCTAATCTTCTCGATACCCGAGCTCAAGGCCGCCCTTTACGACGAGTACTACCGCACCGTGAACGTCATGGCGGAGGCGATCGGTCGCCGGATCGCCCGTCCGGCAACGGATTTCGAGGTCCGGGTATTCGTCGGCGCGATGGTCGGCGCCATGATGGCCGCCTACGACAGCGCGCCGAAGACCTCCGACACCATCTATCGGGCGCTGGACTTCCTGGACGCCGGCATGCCGCTGGGCTGAGCGGCGCAACCGCGCGGCGATGGGCGTTGCGAGCGGGGAACGCGATAATCTCACGCGATGCGACAGGGTTGGAATCGACGGGGATTCTTGCAGCTCGCAGGGGCTGCAGCCGTCGCCGCGGTCGCCGGCGCCCCGGCCGGGTGCTCGTCAGGCAGACCGCCGTCGAATACCGGCGGCGGCAAATCGGTGACGATCGACCACCTCTTCGGTCAGACCGTGATCAAGGAGCCCCCCAAGCGCGTGGTCAGTGCCGGCTACACCGAGCAAGACGACCTGCTCGCGGTCGGCGTCGTACCGATCGCGGTGACCAACTGGTTCGGCGATCAGCCGTTCGCGGTGTGGCCGTGGGCGCAACCCAAGCTCGGCGGGGCTCAGCCGGTGGTGCTGAACCTCGACAACGGGATCCCGGTGGACCAGATCGCGGGCCTCAAACCGGACCTCATCGTGGCCACCAACGCCGGGGTGGACGCCGACACCTATCAGAAGCTCTCCGCGATCGCCCCGACCGTGCCCCAGTCGGACGGCGACGCGTTCTTCGAGCCGTGGAAGGAGCAGGCCACCGTCATCGGCCGGGCGGTGTTCCAGGCCGACCAGATGAAGTCGCTGATCGACGGCGTCGACCAGAGGTTCACCGCCGTCGGCAAGGACCACCCGACCTGGACGGGCAAGAAGGCCTTGCTGATGGAGGGCACGCTGTGGCAAGGGACCGTCGTCGCGGCCATGGCGGGCTGGCGCACGGACTTCCTCAACCAGATGGGGCTGGTGATCGCCGACAGCATCAAACCTTTCGGCACCGGCCACCGCGCCGTCATCCCGCGCGATCGCGTCAAGGCGGTGCTCGATTCCGCCGACGTGCTCATCTGGACAACCGAGAGCCCCGACGACCAGAAGGCGCTGCTCGCCGACCCCGACGTGGCGGCGTCACAGGCCACCGCGCAGAACCGGCACGTTTTCACCACCAAGGAGCAGGCCGGCGCGATCGCGTTCTCCTCGCCGCTGAGCTACCCGTTGGTCGCCGACCAGCTGCCCCCGCAGCTGGCCAAAATCCTCGGTTAGATCGCCGCCGCGCCAGCGGCGTTTGAGTGTTTGCTAAGGCAGCTCTGGCAGTGTTCGAAAATCCGTCGCCCGCCCCTCGCCCGGCCGGCGATCGGGCGGTTACCGTCGAGTAATGAGCGTGACGGACCTTACCGACAACGTGCCCAGGGACCTGCCCACGGACCTGGTCGGCAACACGGTTCTGGACTTCGGCGACAGCGCGCTGATGCTGCAATGCGGCAGCACCGCCGAGGTGCTGGCGTGGGCGGCGCAGTTGCGGGCCGCGGCGTTGCCCGGCGTGGTCGACATCGTCCCGGCCGCGCGCACGGTGCTGGTGAAGCTCGACGGCCCGCGCCGCCAAGGCGTGATACGTCAGCGACTGCGCAAGATGCGGGTCACCGCCGAGGAGGTCCCCGCGTCCGATCGCCGCGCCGACGTGGTCATCGACGTCGTCTACGACGGCCCGGACCTCGCCGAGGTGGCCGACCACACCGGCCTGACCATCCCGCAGGTGATCGACGCCCACACCGGTTCGCTTTGGCGCGTCGGATTCAGCGGATTCGCCCCGGGTTTCGCGTACCTGGTCGACGGGGATCCCCGGCTGCGGGTGCCGCGCCACCCGGAGCCACGCATCTCGGTGCCCGCCGGGTCGGTCGGCCTGGCAGGCGAATTCAGCGCGATATACCCGCGCCAGTCGCCGGGCGGTTGGCAACTGATCGGCCGCACCGACGCGGTCATGTGGGACCTCGAACGGCTCCAACCGGCGCTGCTGACGCAGGGCACCTGGGTTCAGTTCCGGGCCGTCTGAGGTAAGGAGACCACCGTGGCAACCCTGGAGATCCTTCGCACCGGCCCGCTCGCCGTCGTCCAGGACCTGGGCCGGCCGGGGCTGGCCCACCTCGGCGTGAGCCGGTCCGGGGCCGCCGACCGGCGCGCGCACCAGCTGGCCAACCGGCTGGTCGCCAACCCCGATGACCGCGCCACCGTCGAGGTCACGTTCGGCGGATTCGCGGCCCGCGTCCGGGGCGGCGACGTCGACATCGCGGTCACCGGAGCCGACACCGACCCGACCGTCAACGGAAACAAGTTTGGCACCAACAGCATTCAGCATGTCCGCGACGGCCAGGTGATCGCCTTGGGCACGCCCCGCGCCGGGCTGCGGACATATCTGGCGGTGCGCGGCGGCATCGGCGTGGAGCCGGTGCTGGGCTCGCGCAGCTACGACGTGATGTCGGCCATCGGCCCGGCGCCGCTGCGGGTGGGTGACGAGCTCCCGGTCGGGGAGCACACCCCCGACTACCCCGAGCTGGACCAGGCCCCGGTGGCGGCGATCACCGGCAGCGCCGTCGAGCTGGCCGTGGTGCCCGGGCCGCGCGACGACTGGTTCGTCGACCCCGACGTCCTGGTGCACAACGACTGGGTGGCCTCCGACCGCAGCGACCGCGTGGGGATGCGATTGACCGGCCGCCCGCTGCAGTACCGCTACCCGGATCGCCAGCTGCCCAGCGAGGGCGCCACCCGTGGGGCGATTCAGGTGCCGCCCAACGGGTTACCGGTGATCCTGGGGCCCGATCACCCGGTCACCGGCGGTTACCCGGTGGTGGGCGTGGTGGTTGACGGGGACATCGACAAGATCGCCCAGGTGCGCCCCGGCCAGTCGGTACGCCTGCACTGGTCTCGCCCCAGGGCCCTGGTCGGCGCCCAACCGCGTGCCGGCGCCTGGCCGTTCTCGTAGTCTTTCCGGACTTCACTCGGGCCCATTGTCCGCCGAAATGTATTCCAGCTCACACCAAGCCGCGCGACGGCTTCGAATCACCTGATTTGGTTGGTCATTTCACCGTCGGGCGCCGCCTACAGCGACTTACCAGATAACTGGTAATCAACTTACAGCCGATTCGGGCCCGATTGAGTTGACCCATTCCCGCCCCGAATGTGAGCATCGAAACACGCGGCGGGGCATGCCTCTTCATTTGGGGCGCCCAGATTTTCTCCCGCTGCGGGGCCCCAGCCGAATTCGCCCGCGGGGCAACGGAAACGAGCACTGCGCCGTGCCGTTCCCGCCTGGCAGTCGACGAAAGGTGACGTTCGGATGGCCCGCAATCACCGCATCGCGGACTGGAATCCAGAGGACCCGGAGGCCTGGGAGGCGGGCAACAAGAAGATCGCCCGCCGCAACCTGTTTTGCACCATCGCCGGCGACCACGTCGCCTTCTCGGTCTGGACGCTCTGGCCGGTCATGGCGTTGTTCATGCCGGAGCACGTCTACGGCTTCTCCGCCGGCGACAAGCTGCTGCTGGGCGCCGTCGCCACGCTGGTCGGTGGCCTGGCCCGGATCCCCTACACCCTGGGCATCGCCACCTTCGGCGGCCGTTACTGGACCGCGTTTTCGGCGTTCGTGCTGCTGATCCCCACCGTCGGCACGATCGTGTTGCTCGCCAACCCCGGCCTTCCGCTGTGGCCCTTCGTGGCGTGCGCCGCCCTGACCGGGCTGGGCGGCGGCAACTACGCGGCTTCGCTCGCCAACGTCAACGCCTTCTATCCCCAGCGGCTCAAGGGCTCGGCACTGGCAGTCAACGCCGGCGTCGGCAACCTCGGGGTGGCGGTGATCCAGCTGGTCGCGCTCCTGGTGCTGGCCACGGCCGGACACGAGGCGCCGTATTGGGTGTGCGCGGTGTACTTGGTCGCGCTGGTGGTCGTCGGGCTCGCGGCCGCGCTGTTCATGGACAACGTCAGCCACGGCACCGAGCTGAACACGATGCGCTCGATCCTGTTCGAGCGTGACACCTACGTGATCTCGCTGCTCTACATCTGCACCTTCGGCTCCTGGATCGGCTTTTCCTTCGCCTTCGGCCAGGTGATGCAGGTGAACTTCCTGGCCAACGGGGAAGGCGCCAGGCACGCGGCGCTGCACGCCGCGCAGGTGGCCTTCATCGGCCCCCTGCTGGGCTCGCTGGCCCGCATCTACGGCGGCCGGCTGGCCGACCGCAAGGGCGGCAGCCGGGTCACGCTCGGCGTGCTGGCCGGCATGACGCTCGGTGCCGGGCTGCTGGTCGTCATCAGCACCATCGACGATCACACCGCCGGGGACCGCTCGACCAGCATGATCGGCTACGTCATCGGCTTCATGGTGCTGTTCGTCCTGTCCGGGATGGGCAACGGTTCGGTGTTCAAATTGATCCCCTCGGTGTACGAGGCGCGCAGCCGCGCCCTGCCGATGGGCGAGGACGAGCGGCGCCACTGGGCGCGCGCCAAGGCGGGGGCGTTGATCGGCATCTGCTCCGCGGTGGGTGCGCTGGGCGGCGTGGGCATCAACCTCGCGCTGCGCCAGTCCTACCTGGCCACCGGGGAGGAGACGTCGGCATACTGGGCGTTCCTTGCTTCCTACGTCGTGTCCGCGATCGTCACCTGGTCGGTGTACGTGCGCCGACCCGTGCCACCCACCGAGGCGGTGGACGGTGAGACGGCAGGCGCGCTGGCGCGCGTGTGAGCGCGCCCTCATGGTGGGCAATGCGCAAGCAATTGCCAGGTAACGCAACCGAAATCTGACAGGCATACACAGGTGATATGGGCCAGCCGGACTCCCCGCCGCTGACGGGTTACCGCATCGCGGTAACGTCCGCCCGGCGCTCCGAGGAGCTGTGTGCGCTGCTCAGCCGCCATGGCGCCGAGGTGTGCAGCGCGCCGGCGATCAACATGATCGCGCTGCCCGACGACGACGAATTGCACCGTAACACCGAGGCATTGATCGCCGAGCCACCCGACGTCCTCGTCGCGCACACCGGCATCGGCTTCCGCGGGTGGCTGGCCGCAGCCGAGGGGTGGGGGCTGGTCAACCCGCTCCTCACCGCGCTGTCATCGGCCCGCATCGTCTCGCGCGGGCCGAAGGCCACCGGCGCACTGCGCGCCGCCGGCCTGCACGAGGAGTGGTCCCCGGAATCCGAGTCGTCGCAGGAAGTCCTGGAATACCTGCTCCACTCGGGAATGGCCGGGCTGCGGGTGGCGGTCCAGCTGCACGGCGCCGCCGACGCGTGGGATCCCTTCCCGGAGTTCCTCGGCGGGTTGCGCCTGGCGGGCGCCCAGGTGGTGCCCGTCCGGGTATACCGCTGGAAGCCAACGCCTTTGGGCGGCACGTTCGATCAGCTCGTGACGGGCATCGCGGCGCGGCAGTTCGACGCGGTCACCTTCACGTCGGCGCCGGCGGCGGCGGCGGTGCTCGAACGCGGCCGCGAGCTCGACATCGAGGACCAACTGTTGGGCGCCTTGCGCAGCGACGTGCACGCGATGTGCGTCGGCCCGGTGACGTCCAAACCGTTGATCCGCAAAGGCGTGCCCACGTCATCGCCGGAACGAATGCGGTTGGGCGCCTTGGCCCGTCACGTCGCCGAAGAGCTGCCGCTGCTGGGTTCGTGCACCGTGCAGGCCGCCGGCCACACGGTCGACATCCGCGGCACCTGCGTGCTGGTGGACGGCTCGATCAAGGTGCTGTCGCCCTCGGGTATGGGAATTCTGCGCGCGCTGGCGAAACGCCCCGGCGACGTCGTCCCCCGCGGCGACCTGTTACGCGCGCTGCCCGGCAACAGCAACGACCCGCACGCCGTCGACACCGCCGTGCTGCGGCTGCGAACGGCCCTGGGCGACAAGAACATCATCGCGACGGTGGTCAAGCGTGGCTACCGGCTCGCGACCGAGCAACGGGCGGACGCCTCATGGCGCTGATCCTGGTCGCGCACGGCACCCGCCGGCCGGAGGGTGTGGCGATGGTCGAACAGCTTGCCGCGCAGGCAAGCTCGTTGATCGGACGCCCGGTGGAGGTCGCGTTCGTCGACGTGTTGGGGCCCACCCCCAGCGAGGTGCTGTCGCGGGCGAAGGCCACCGGCCGGCCCGCCATCGTGCTGCCCGCGTTCTTGTCGCGCGGCTACCACGTCCGCGCGGACCTGCCGGCCCACGTCGGCCTCAGCGGGCACCCCAACGTCATCGTCACCCCCGCCCTGGGCCCCAGTGGCCAGATCGCCCGGATCGTCGGCGACCAATTGCTCAAATGCGGTTGGCGCCCGGGTGATTCGGTAATCCTGGCGGCGGCGGGAACATCGGATGTCAAAGCGCGCACCGACCTGCACACCACCGCGACGCTGGTGTCGGCGCTCACCGGGTCACGAGTGAGTCTGGCCTTCGCGGCCACCGGGGATCCGCAGCTGCCCGAAGCGGTGGACGAGGCGAGACGCCACGCCCGCCGCACCAACGCGCGCGTCGTGGTCGCCTCCTACCTGCTGGCCGACGGCCTGTTCCAGGAGAGGCTGCACGCCTGCGGCGCCGATCTGGTCAGCCAGCCGCTGAGCACCCATCCGGGCCTGACACGCCTGATCGCCAATCGATTCCGCCGGGCCATGCCGCCGGTGCTGGCCCCCACCGCCCGGCACGCTTCGCGCCGCTCGAGCGCCCAGCGGTTGGTGCACGACCGCATCGTGCGGCCGAATCCGGCGGCCTGAAGGCGCCGATCGCCGAGGCGCGCCGACGCCCGCGACGCTTGATCTTTGGCCCGATTCCGACGATCCTGGCACCATGCCCCGTCGCGAAGAGCCGTCGCGTGGGCTCCTCGACCCGGTCGCCAAGATGCTGCGGTTGCCCTTCGGCACACCGGAATTCATCGACCGGATCGTCACCGGCGGGGCGAATCAGGTGGGCCGTCAAACGCTGCGCATGCTGATCACCACCTGGGACGCCGCCGGCGGCGGCCCGTTCGCCGCCAGCGCGATCGCCTCCACCGGGATGGCCAAGACCGCCGAAACCGTGCAGAGCATGTTCGTCGGGCCGGTGTTCGGCCCGCTGCTCAAGCTGCTGGGGGCGGACAAGGCCGCCACGCGGGCCTCGCTGTGCGCCTCGCAGCTGGTGGGCCTGGGCATCCTGCGCTACGGCATCCGCTCGGAGCCGCTGCATTCGATGTCGGTCGACGCGCTCGTCGACGCGATCGGCCCGACGATGCAGCGCTACCTCGTCGGCGACATCACCCGTTAGGCGGCGATCCGGCCGACCTGGACGAAGCCGTCGTCGGTGACACGCGCCGGGTACACCGGCACCGAGAAGTTCGGATCGTCCAGGCATTCACCGTCTTCCAGTGAGAAGGCCTGCTTGAGGATCGGCGATTGGACCGTCACCCGGCCCCCGCGGTCCCCCACGATCCCGCGCGAGAGCACGGCCGCGCCGGAGAACGGGTCGACGTTGCCCACCGCGTGCACCGAGCCGTCGTCGAGCCGGAACAGCGCCGCCTGGGATCCGTCGTCGAGCAGCACGCCGACGCCCCGCCCCGGAATCAGGCGGTCGTACTCGCAGGCCGTCGTCCACACCGCAATGTCGTTGAGAAGTGTCATGATTCCTCTCCAGCTCCCGTACGGATCTTCGGCATCCCGATGGAAACGGGGATCTTGCGCCCGGCGTGCTCGGTGAATTCCACCGTCGAGTCGACCTCGTCCGGGGCGTTGACGAATGAGACGAACCGCGACAGCTTGTCGGGGTCGTCGAGCACGCCCTTCCATTCACACTTGTAGTTCTGCACGTGCCGCTCCATCGCGGCCTCGAATTCCTCGGCCAGGCCCAGCGAGTCCTCGCACACGACCTCGCGCACATGGTCGAGGCCGCCCTCGAGCGAATCGACCCACGGCGCCGTGCGCTGCAGCCGGTCGGCCGTCCGGATGTAGTACATGATGAACCGGTCGACATAGCGGACCAGCGTCTCGGTGTCCAGGTCGCTGGCCAACAGCTGGGCGTGCTTGGGTGTCATGCCGCCGTTGCCGCCGACGTAGAGGTTCCAGCCCTTCTCGGTGGCGATGACGCCGACGTCCTTGGAGCGCGCTTCGGCGCACTCGCGCGCGCAACCCGAGACGCCCATCTTGATCTTGTGCGGCGCCCGCAGACCCCGGTACCGCAACTCCAGATCGATGGCCAGCTGCACCGAATCCTGCTGCCCGTAGCGGCACCAGTCGGTGCCGACACAGCTCTTCACGGTGCGCAGCGCCTTGCCGTAGGCGTGGCCCGACTCCATGCCGCCCTCGACCAGCCGGCGCCAGATCTCCGGCAGCTGGTCCACCCGCGCGCCGAACATGTCGATGCGCTGACCGCCGGTGATCTTGGTGTAGAGCCCGAAGTCCTGCGCGATCTGGCCGATCAGGATCAGGTGCTCGGGTTTGATGTCACCGCCGGGCACCCGCGGCACCACCGAGTAGCTGCCGTTCTTCTGGATGTTGGCCAGGAAGTGGTCGTTGGAATCCTGCAGCGAGGCCTGCTCGCCTTCCAGGATGTGCTCCGAGCCGGTGGAGGCCAGGATGGAGGCGACCACGGGTTTGCAGATGTCGCAACCCTTTCCGCGGCCGAAGCGCTCCAGGAGGCCGGAGAACGTCCGGATCTCGGTGGCCGAGATGATTTCGAATAGCTCGGCCCGCGACTGGCTGAAGTGCTCGCACAACGCCTTGGACTGCTCCACGCCCTCGGCTTCGAGCAGCTGCTTGAGCAGGGGCACGCACGAACCGCACGACGTGCCGGCCGCGGTGCACGACTTGAGCGAGGGCACGTCGGCGCAGCCGTCGGCGATCGCGCACTTCAGATCGCCCTTGGTGACGTTGTTGCACGAGCAGATCTGCGCGGAATCCGGCAGCGCGCCGATCCCGAGCGCCGGAGCCTCGCCGGAGACCGGGGCGATCAGCGCGAGCGGATCCCCTGGCAGCTCGCTTCCGACCATGGGCCGCAGCACCCCGTACGCCGAGGCGTCGCCCACCAGGACGCCGCCGAGCAGGGTCTTGGCGTCGTCGGACAGCACCAGCTTGGCGTAGGTCCGCTTGACCGCGTCGTTGATGGCGACCTCGAGGCAGTTCTCCGTCACCCCCATCGCATCGCCGAAGCTGGCGACGTCGACGCCGAGCAGCTTGAGCTTGGTGGACAGGTCCGCCTCGCCGAACTCCGCGGCACCGTCCAGCAGGCGGTCGGCCACCACTTCGGCGGAGGTGTAGCCGGGCCCCACGAGGCCGTAGCACCGGCCCTGGATCGCGGCGACCTCGCCAACCGCGTAGATGTCCGGATCGCTCGTGCGGCAAGCCAAGTCGGTGAGCACGCCGCCGCGCTCGGCAAGCTCCAGCCCTGCGGCCCTGGCCAGCTCGTCGCGCGGCCGGATGCCGGCCGCGAAGATGACCAGCCCGGCGTCGATAACGTCGCCATCGGTCAGGCGCACCCGCACCGACGACGCCCCGTCGGGATGGTCGATCGCTTCGATCGACTCCGTGCCCGTGCCCACGTGCACCGCGATGCCCAGGTCGCCGACCATCTTGGCCAACAACGCGCCGCCGCCCTCATCGATCTGCTGGGCCATCAAGCGCGGCATCATCTCGACGACGTGTGTCCGTAAGCCGAACTGGCGCAGCGCATTAGCGGCTTCCAGGCCTAGCAGGCCACCGCCGATGACCACGCCCGCCGGGGAGCGGCCGGCTTCCGCCGTGCGCTGTGCGTCGGCGCGGATGGCGTCGAGATCGTCGAGCGTGCGGTAGACGTGGCACGCCGCCAGGTCGTGGCCCGGCACCGGGGGGACGAAGGCGTAGGACCCGGTGGCCAACACCAACGTGTCGTAGCCGCACCGCTGCCCGTCGGCCGTCACCACGGACTTCGCTTCCCGGTCGATCTCGGTCACCCGCGCGTTCAAGACCAACCGAACCCGATCGTCACCCGCGTAGTCGTTGCCCGGCAGTGCCAACAGCTTGCGGTCCCAGCTTTCGGTGTACGAGGTCAGGCCGACTCGGTCGTAAGCCGCGTCCGCCTCCTCGGCGAAAACCGTGATGCGCCAGAGGCCCTCGGTGTCGCGCGCCCGGAGCGCCTCGACCAGCCGGTGCCCCACCATGCCGTGCCCGACCACGACGATGTGACCGCCCGCACAGTGCGCACGCGAAATCCCGTCTGCAGCCATGGCTTTGAGATTAGCGGCGAGAAATTACCGCGATTTCGCCCAATGTGACGGTCCTATGACGAGGATCTCACAACTCACAGGGAGCCTTGTGAATATTCGTTCGCCCAAGGCGAACGCCTAGGTGGAACTTAAGCGTGGTCGACTCATGTTTTTCCTTACAGCCGGCCGGAAGGGCGCCGGACACAGCAAATCCACAACAAAGCTCAAGGAAGTACAAGGAGATCCCGATGAGTAACCTCGCCTTGTGGTCGCGACCGGCCTGGGACACCGACCGATGGTTGCGCGACTTCTTCGGCCCCGCCGCCGCGACGGACTGGTACAAGCCCGCTACCAGCGGATTCAACCCTGCCGCCGAGGTCGTCAAGGACGGCGACGACGCGATCGTACGCGTCGAGCTTCCCGGCGTTGACGTCGAGAAGGACGTCAACGTCGAGGTCGACCGCGGCCGCCTCGTGATCCACGGCGAACGCCGCGACGAGCACGGGGAAGAAAAGGACGGGCGGACCCTGCGCGAGGTGCGTTACGGGTCGTTCCGCCGGTCGTTCCGGCTGCCCACCCACGTCACCGGGGACGCCGTCACGGCGTCGTACGACGCCGGGGTGCTGACGGTGCGAGTCGCCGGCGCGTACGCCGGGAGCCAGGCGCAGCGGATCGCGATCAACAAGTAACAGGTGGACAACGGTTCCGGCGAGGCGTGCGCCGCGCCGGAACCGTTGTCTCCCAGTGCTTTTCTCCGGTCACACCGGCGGCGGGTGGGCGGCACCGGCCCGGCCGACCGCGAGCCGCGGCCGCGCGGCGGCGGCCTACCCACGAGCGCGGGCCGCGGACACACAAGAAAGTAAGGAAGCGAGTCGGCTGACGCCGGGCTGTGCCGTGGATAGGATCGGAAGCGTACTGTGATCCGCAACACCGCCCGCCCGAGGAGATCCCCGGTGACACTTCCTACCGGCACTACTGAACTCGCCGAACTTCACGACCTCATCGGCGGCCTGCGGCGGTGCGTCGGCTCCCTGAGGAATCGCTACGGCGACAGCCCGGCGATGCGGCGCATCGTCATCGACGCGGACCGCATCCTGTCCGACGTCGAATTGCTCGACACCGACGTGTCCGTGCTGGACCTGACGCGGGCCACCGTGCAGCATTCCGGCGAGAAGATCGTCATCCCCGACACCCAGTACGACAGCGAATTCTGGCGCGACGTCGACGACGAGGGTGTCGGGGGTCACAGCAGGTACTGACAACCCAAGCCCCCCGAAAAATGAGGGGGTGCTCTCTGTGTACCCTTCGACCAACAGCCCGTTCGAAGAGGAACACTAGATGAGCGCACCCACGGCGAACCGTCCTGCGTCAGGTGTCTTTTCACCCACGCGCGCCAGCATCCCCCAACGGACCCTACGCACCGACCGGTGGTGGATGTCGCCGCTGCGGATCGACCTGGGCTTCGCGGCGTTCGTCATCTACGCGACGGTGCGCGCGTTCCAACGCGACTACTTCTTCGTCCCGAAGTACCACTACCTGACCCCGTTCTACTCGCCGTGCGTGAGCAAGGCGTGCGGGGCGGCCGGCGACTTCTGGCCGCAGGTCCTGCCGGACGTCTGGTGGCTGCCCTACGCGGCGCTGACACTGCCGTTCCTGCTCTTGTTCCGGCTGACCTGCTACTACTACCGCGGCGCCTACTACCGCACGGTGTGGCAGTCGCCCAGCGCCTGCGCGGTGGCCGAGCCCCGCGTCCACTACACCGGCGAGACCCGGCTCCCGCTGATCATCCAGAACAGCCACCGGTACTTCTTCTATATCGCCGGCATCATCTCGGTGATCAACACCTACGACGCGATCATCGCGTTCCACTCGGACAGCGGACCCGGCGGCTTCGGCTTCGGGCTGGGCAACGTGATCATGGTGGGCAACGTCGTCATGCTCTGGGTTTACACGCTGTCCTGCCACTCGTGCCGGCACGTGACCGGCGGACGGCTCAAGCACTTCTCCAAGCACCCTGTGCGGTACTGGATCTGGACCCAGGTCAGCCACATCAACACCCGGCACAAGCTGTACGCGTGGATCACGCTGGGCACCCTGATGCTCACCGACTTCTACATCGCACTGGTGGCCGGCGGCGCCATCCCCGATTTGAGATTTGTTGGCTGACAGGCCATCTGAGGAAAACCAGAATTTAGCGAGGGTTTCATGGTTGAGGTCGAGCGGCACGCCTACGACGTAGTCGTCATCGGTGCCGGCGGCGCTGGGCTGCGTGCGGTCATCGAGGCGCGCGAACGCGGCCTCAAGGTCGCGGTGGTGTGCAAGTCGCTGTTCGGCAAGGCCCACACGGTGATGGCCGAGGGCGGCTGCGCGGCGTCGATGGGCAACACCAATCCGAAGGACAACTGGAAGACCCACTTCGGCGACACGATGCGCGGTGGGAAGTTCCTCAACAACTGGCGGATGGCCGAACTGCACGCGAAGGAGGCACCGGACCGCGTCTGGGAGCTGGAGACCTATGGCGCGCTGTTCGATCGCCTCAAAGACGGCAAGATCAGCCAGCGCAACTTCGGCGGGCACACCTACCCGCGGCTGGCGCACGTCGGTGACCGCACCGGGCTGGAACTGATCCGCACCATGCAGCAGAAGATCGTCTCGCTGCAGCAGGAGGACCACGCCGAGGTCGGCGACTACGAGGCGCGCATCAAGGTGTTCGCCGAGTGCACCATCACCGAACTGATCAAGGACGGTGACGCGATCGCCGGGGCTTTCGGCTACTGGCGCGAGACGGGCCAGTTCGTCCTGTTCGAGGCGCCCGCGGTGGTCCTGGCCACCGGCGGCATCGGCAAGTCGTTCAAGGTCACCTCGAACTCCTGGGAGTACACCGGCGACGGGCACGCGCTGGCGCTGCGGGCGGGTGCGTCGCTGATCAACATGGAGTTCGTCCAGTTCCACCCGACGGGCATGGTGTGGCCGCCCAGCGTGAAGGGGATCCTGGTCACCGAGGGCGTTCGCGGCGACGGCGGGGTGCTGAAGAACTCCGACAACAAGCGGTTCATGTTCGACTACATCCCGCCGGTGTTCAAAGGCCAGTACGCCGAGACCGAGCAAGAGGCCGACCAGTGGCTCAAGGACAACGACTCGGCCCGCCGGACCCCCGACCTGCTGCCCCGCGATGAGGTCGCGCGCGCGATCAACTCGGAGGTCAAGGCCGGCCGCGGCAGCCCGCACGGCGGCGTGTTCCTGGACATCGCGTCCCGGTTGACGCCCGAGGAGATCAAGCGGCGGCTGCCGTCGATGTACCACCAGTTCAAGGAGCTGGCCGGCGTCGACATCACCAAGGAACCGATGGAAGTCGGACCCACCTGCCACTACGTGATGGGCGGCGTCGAGGTGGACGCCGACACCGGTGCGGCGACCGTCCCGGGCCTGTTCGCGGCCGGCGAGTGCTCCGGCGGCATGCACGGCTCCAACCGGCTGGGCGGCAACTCGCTGTCGGACCTGCTCGTCTTCGGGCGGCGGGCCGGCCTGGGCGCGGCCGACTACGTGCGCGCGCTGAGCAGCCGCCCGACCATCTCGGCCGAGGCCGTCGAGACGGCGGCGAAGCGGGCGCTGTCCCCGTTCGAGGGACCGGCCGACGGCGCCGCGGCGGAGAACCCCTACACGCTGCAGCTCGAGCTGCAGCAGTCGATGAACGACCTGGTGGGCATCATCCGCAAGGCCGACGAGGTCTCCGAGGCGCTCTCCCGCCTGGACAAGCTGCGGGAGCGGTTCAAGAACATGCACGTCGAGGGCGGTCGCCAGTACAACCCCGGCTGGAACCTCGCCATCGATCTGCGCAACATGCTGCTGGTCAGCGAATGTGTGGCCAAGGCCGCGCTGGAGCGCACCGAGAGCCGCGGCGGCCACACCCGCGACGACCACCCGTCGATGGATTCGGGCTGGCGCAAGGTGCTGCTGGTCTGCCAGGCCGCCGGCGGCGACGAGGTGATTCCCGACATCAGCATCACCCGCAAGGACCAGGTGCCGATGCGGCCGGATCTGCTGGAGCTCTTCGAGATCTCCGAGCTGGAGAAGTACTACACCGACGACGAGCTGGCCGAGCATCCAGGACGGAGAGGCTAATGACCTACAACGCGACCATGCGTGTGTGGCGCGGTGACGATGCCAGCGGCGCGCTGCAGGACTTCACGGTTGAGGTCAACGAGGGCGAGGTGGTGCTCGACATCATCCATCGCCTGCAACAGACCCAGACGCCGGACCTCGCGGTGCGGTGGAACTGCAAGGCGGGCAAGTGCGGCTCCTGCTCGGCGGAGATCAACGGGGTGCCGCGGTTGCTGTGCATGACCCGGATGTCCACGTTCGCCGAGGACGAGGTGGTGACGGTGACGCCGTTGCGGACGTTCCCGGTGATCCGGGACCTGGTCACCGACGTGTCCTTCAACTACGAGAAGGCGCGCGAGATCCCGTCCTTCAAGCCCCCCAAGGACCTGCAGCCGGGCGAGTACCGGATGGCGCAGTCCGACGTGCAGCGTTCACAGGAGTTCCGTAAGTGCATCGAGTGCTTCCTGTGCCAGAACGTCTGCCACGTGATCCGCGATCACGAGGAAAACAAGAAGGCGTTCGCCGGCCCGCGTTTCTTCATCCGCCTCGCCGAGTTGGAGATGCACCCGCTCGACACCGCAGACCGGCGGGATCTGGCGCAGGACGAGGCGGGTCTCGGATATTGCAACATCACCAAGTGCTGCACCGAGGTCTGCCCGGAAAACATCAAGATCACCGACAACGCCATCATCCCGATGAAAGAGCGGGTCGCCGGTCGCCGCTACGACCCGGTGGTCTGGCTGGGCAACAAGCTGTTCCGGCGCTGAGGCGTTAGCGCGCCCGGCACACCGGGTATCCGCATATCACCCTGTCGGGCCCGAGCCCGACGGTCTGCCCCCAACCGAAAAGCAGTGTGGACGATATGCGAGAAACCACCAGCGTCAACGAAATTCGAACCGCGATCCGGGAGATGTCCGCGCGCGCTGATCTTGCGCGCAAGGAAGGCCGCCCCGACGACGCCGCCGAGATCGAGCGGCGGATCGCCGGCTACCGGGCCGAGCTCAGCCGCCGACCCTAGCCCGGTCAGGCGCCGAGGCGCCGGAACGCGCTGCGGTGGAAGACGATCGGCGCCACCTCGGCGTCGATGGTCACCTCGTTGACCCGCAGCACCACGATGGTGTGATCCCCCGCCGGAATCAGCTGCTCGACCGCGCTTTCCAGCCACAGGCCGGTGCCCTTGATGAACACCGCCCCGCTGTCGCTGGACACCGTCTCCAGACCGGCGAACCTGTCCCCGGTCTTGGCGGCCAGCGTCCGCGCCGCCTCATCATGAGCCTCGCCGAGCACGCTGATGCCCAGCATCGGCAGGTCTTTGAGCTTGGGCCACGTCGTCGACGTGTTCTGCACACAGAACGACACGAGCGGCGGGTCCAGCGACACGGGGACGAAGGTGCTCGCCGCGAGGCCCTCCCGGGTGCCCCGGACCTCGGCGGCGATGGCGACCACCCCCGACGGGAAGTGGCCGAAGGCCTCTCGAAGTGTCGACGGTGTCAGCTTCTTGTTCGAGTTCACCGGAATTCATTCGCCCCTTGAGCCAAGAACGGGATTCTCGTACCCGACCCTACCTGGCGAATATCCGTGCGCTGAAGCCACATCGGGGTGCGCGCGCAGCCTGCTCTTCCAGGCGTTGCGGCCGTAGACGGAGAAGATCGGATCCGACGGGTCGACCACCCGGCCGGCGCGTGCCCGCAGCTCGGCCGGCAGCGTCAGCACCGGGATCCGCGCGTCCAATCGGGGGTTGAAGAAATAGGGTACCGAGACCCGGTCGGCCTGCTGCGCGTCTAGGGTCACCCGGTGCTCGGTGGCCCGCAGGTAACCGGCAGTGGCCACCTCGAGCAGTTCGCCGATGTTGACGACGAAGGCGCCGTCGACGGGCGGCACGTCGATCCAGTCCGGGGTTCCCGGGCGGCGCACCTGCAGACCCCGGCTGCCCGGCTCGGCCAACAGCAGCGTGAGCACCCCGGCGTCCTTGTGCGGGCCCACCCCCTGCGGCGAGGCGGCGCTCCGCGGGTAGCGCACGATCTTGATCAGCGTGGCGGGCGTTTCGGCGAAAGCGGGGTCGAAGACGTCCGGCGGACTTCCCAGGGAGGCCGCCCAGTGCCGGAGCAGCGTGCGTGCCACCGCGGACAGCGCCGCGTCCCACTCGGCGACTATGCCCGGCAGTTCGGGCAGCGCGGCCGGCCACTGATTGGGTCCCTGCAACCACAGGTAGTCCGGCTTACCCGGTCCCCCGACGGGTGCCCGCTCCGGTCCGATATCGATCTGCTCACGCCAGTCCGTCTGGCCCTGGGTTAGTTCGCCGCCCAACCGGGTGTAGCCGCGGAAGTGCGGGCTGCGCACCATGGCGACCGCGTCCTTCTCGGCCTGGGGCAGCTCGAACAGCCGCCGCGCCACTCCCAGCAGCCTGCGGGTGAGCTCGTCGGGGACGCCATGGCCGGTCAGGTAGAAGAAGCCCACCTCGTGCGCGGCCTCGCGTAACCCCCGCCGCAACGGGGGCGCCGACGTGCGCAGATCCACGACGGGCAGGGTGGTGGTGCATCCCATAGTTTGAGATCCGTTTCGCTATCTCCGCAGGTCAGAGTCGCCGCACGGGCTTCCCAACCGGTTGGTTAATTAGACGATGAAATCTAGCTCACATTGACTTGCGTTGAACTAACCGAGAGCGATATTTTAACGGTGTTACTGGTGGGTAACTTAGACCTAGTACCCAACCATTCGAGTGGCATTCTCAACGAGGAGGAACCGTAGTGAGCCACTACAAGAGCAACGTCCGTGACCAGGTGTTCAACCTGTTCGAGGTCCTGGGCGTTGAGAAGGCTTTGGGCGCCGGCGACTACAGCGATCTGGATGTCGACACCGCCCGCGAGATGTTGTCGGAGATCAGCCGGCTGGCCGAGGGGCCCATCGCCGATTCGTTCGTCGAGGGCGACCGCAATCCGCCGGTCTTCGACCCGAAGACCCACTCGGTGACGCTGCCGGAGTCGTTCAAGAAGTCCGTCCGCGCCGTCACCGAGGCCGGTTGGGACAAGGTCGGCATCGACGAGGTCCTGGGCGGCATGCCGATGCCCCGGGCGCTGGTGTGGGCGCTGCACGAGCACCTGCTGGGCGCCAACCCCGCCGTGTGGATGTACGGCGGCGGTGCCGGCTTCGCCAACATCCTGTACCACCTCGGCACCGAGGAGCAGAAGAAGTGGGCCGTGATCTGCGCCGAGCGCGGCTGGGGCTCCACGATGGTGCTCACCGAGCCGGACGCCGGTTCCGACGTCGGCGCCGGGCGGACCAAGGCGATCAAGCAGGACGACGGCTCCTGGCACATCGACGGCGTGAAGCGGTTCATCACCTCCGCGGACTCCGGTGACCTGTTCGAGAACATCTTCCACCTGGTGCTGGCCCGCCCCGAGGGCGCGGGTCCGGGCACCAAGGGCCTGTCGCTGTTCTTCGTGCCGAAGTTCCTGTTCGACTTCGAGACCGGCGAGCTGGGTGAGCGCAACGGCGTCTTCGTCACCAACGTCGAGCACAAGATGGGCCTGAAGGTGTCGGCCACGTGTGAGCTGTCCTTCGGCCAGCACGACGTGCCCGCCAAGGGCTGGCTGGTCGGCGAGGTGCACAACGGCATCGCGCAGATGTTCGAGGTCATCGAGCAGGCCCGCATGATGGTCGGCACCAAGGCCATCGCGACCCTGTCGACCGGCTACCTGAACGCGCTGGAGTACGCCAAGTCCCGCGTGCAGGGCGCCGACATGACGCAGATGACCGACAAGACCGCTCCGCGGGTGACCATCACGCATCACCCCGACGTGCGCCGGTCGCTGATGACCCAGAAGGCCTACGCCGAGGGTCTGCGTGCGCTGTACCTCTACACCGCGACCTACCAGGACGCGGCGGTTGCCGAGGCGGTGCACGGTGTGGACGCCGAACTGGCCGTCAAGGTCAACGACCTGATGTTGCCGGTGGTCAAGGGTGTCGGTTCCGAGCAGGCCTACGCCAAGCTGACCGAGAGCCTGCAGACCTTCGGCGGGTCTGGCTTCCTGCAGGACTACCCGATCGAGCAGTACATCCGCGACGCCAAGATCGACTCCCTCTACGAGGGCACCACGGCCATCCAGGCGCAGGACTTCTTCTTCCGGAAGATCATCCGCGACAAGGGTGTGGCCCTGGCCCACGTGTCGGGCGAGATCCAGAAGTTCGTGGACAGCGAGTCGGGCAACGGCCGGCTGAAGTCCGAGCGCGAGCTGCTGGCCAAGGCGCTGGCCGACGTGCAGGCGATGGCGGCCACGCTGACCGGTTACCTGATGGCGGCGCAGGAGGACGTGACCAGCCTCTACAAGGTGGGCCTGGGATCGGTGCGCTTCCTGATGAGCGTCGGCGACCTGGTCATCGGCTGGTTGCTGCAGCGTCAGGCCGCGGTGGCGGTGCAGGCGCTGGACGCTGGCGCCAGCGGCGACGAGCGGTCCTTCTACGAGGGCAAGGTCGCGGTGGCTTCGTTCTTCGCGAAGAACTTCCTACCGCTGCTGGCCGGCACCCGTGAGGTGATCGAGACGCTGGACAACGACATCATGGAGCTCGACGAGGCCGCCTTCTAGGCCACCTCCGAGATGATGAGCAAAACCCCGCTCCCGAAATGGGAGCGGGGTTTTTATCTGGCGCTCCCGGCGCCAAAAAAGGCCGCCGCTGGATCCCCTCACTCCAGCGGCGGCCCT
>NZ_LZJM01000171.1:0-36840 GCF_001667665.1 Mycobacterium sp. E342 | reverse complement strand
CGACCCACAGCGGATCGGCGTAGTAGCGCGCAGGTCGCACTGGATCCGACCCGGCGTCTCCTTCGAGGAATTCGCCGCCTTCGTCGACGGCACCGTCGCGGACGCGACTGGGCTGTTCAACACCTTGAGCCCCGCGGCCGCGTGGCCGACGGCGCACCCGTTGCTGCGCGACGCCGGCTGAACCGAGCTTGACGCACTCGCCCGCCCAGGACGGCGAATTCCGTTCAGACCGAAAGCACCGCGTCCAGCGCCGAATAGAACAGGCCCAAGCCGTCGTCGGAGGGGCCCGTCAACGCTTCGATGGCGTGCTCGGGATGCGGCATCAGCCCGACCACACGGCCGTTGGCGGAGCTGATGCCGGCGATGTCGTGCAGCGAGCCGTTGGGGTTGTCGAGGTAGCGGAACACCACCCGGCCCTCCCCTTCCAGCTCGTCGAGCACATCATCGGGGGCCACGTAGCGGCCCTCGCCCGACTTCAGCGGCACCAGCAGCTCAGCGCCCCACTCGAAACGCGACGTCCATGCCGTCGAGATCGACGCCACGCGCAGCCAAACATCCCGGCAGACGAAATGCAAACCGATGTTGCGGGTCAACGCCCCGGGGAGCAGCCCGGCCTCGCAGAGCACCTGAAAACCGTTGCAGATGCCCAACACCGGCATGCCGCGCTGCGCGGCGGCCACCACCTCGCCCATCACCGGGGCGAACCTGGCGATCGCCCCGGCCCGCAGGTAGTCGCCATAGGAGAAACCACCGGGCACCACCACGGCGTCGACTCCCTTGAGGTCGGCGTCGGCGTGCCACAGGCTGACCGCTTCGGCGCCGACCCGGCGCGCCGCCCGGGCGGCGTCGACGTCGTCGAGGGTCCCCGGGAAGGTGATGATGCCGATTCGCGCCGTCATTGCGCCTCCCGGCTGATCGTCCAGTCTTCGATCACGGTGTTGGCCAACAACGTTTCCGCGATCTCGGCGAGCACCGAGTCGTCGACCGTGTCGTCCACCTCGAGCTCGAATCGCTTGCCCTGCCTGACATCTGAGATCCCGGGATGACCCAGCCGGCCGAGCGCGCCGACAATCGCCTGACCCTGCGGGTCGAGAATCTCCGCTTTGGGCATCACATGAACCACTACCCGGCCCACCGGCGCTCCTCCTCAGGTCTGTTTCCGCGCCAACTCTACCGGCGAAGGAGCAGCTCGACCGCTACGGGCACGAGGCAATGTAGGCCTCACACAGGGGTGCGGTCATAGCGTTCAGCACCGGGTCGTCGGGCATTGACGGCCACGGGACCTGCGGCGGGCCCGACGACCAGAGGGTGAGCTCGCTGATCGTGCTGCTGGCCGGGTGGGCGACCAAGTAGGTGTGCATGACCGCCGGTCCGCTGATCACCGCGGCCATCCGGGTGGTTTCGTCGCTGGTGATCGACGGTGATTGCGCCGGCGCCCGCTGCTGGCAGGAGCGCAGCGCGGCGACGGCGTTGCTGAACACCGACGCCGCGATCGCGCCACCGTTGGCCGTGTCGCCGCGCCAGTGCAGGACCTGAGCCTGCAGCTGCCACTGCCCGTCCGGGTGGGTCACTGTGGCGCGTGCCGCCACCGCCGAGTCGCGCGGGTCCCGGGGTACCGCGGGCGTGGCACACAGCTCCTCGAACCGGAAGCGGGGGCCCGGCGTCGCGCCGGTCACCTGCGCCGCCAGCCCGGCCAGCGCGGGCCAACCGTACACCGCGTCCAGCGGTACGGCGCGGCGCTGGATCCACGCGGAATCGGGAATCTGGTCGCATACGGGCGGGCAAGCCTGCGGCTCGGTATGGGCGGGCACTACGACGATGAAGGCCACCGCGAGGCCGCCGACCACGATCATGGTCGCCAGGATCACCCGCATCGGCATCACCCCCGTCAGGGCACAATCGTAATCATGCATCTGACGCATTTCGGCCATTCCTGTCTACTCGCGGAGTTCGATCACACCCGCGTGCTCTTCGACCCTGGAACCTTTGCGCACGGCTTTGAGGGCATAACGGGGTTATCGGCCATTCTGATCACCCACCAGCACCCCGATCACGTCGACGTCACTCGCCTGCCCGCGCTGCTGGAGGGCAACCCGGACGCCGCGTTATACGCCGATCCGCAGACCACGGCTCAGCTGGGCGCGCCGTGCCAGGCGGTGCACGTCGGCGACGAGCTACGGATCGGCGAGCTCACGGTGCGTGCCGTGGGTGGCAAACATGCGGTCATCCACCCGGAAATCCCTGTGATAGAGAACATTTCGTTCCTGGTCGGCGACGGTGATCACCGCGCCCGGCTGATGCACCCCGGTGACGCGCTGTTCGTGCCCGACGAGCCGGTGGACGTGTTGGCGACACCCGCGGCCGCCCCGTGGATGAAGATCTCCGAAGCCGTCGACTACCTGCGCGCGGTGGCACCGGCGCGCGCCGTACCCATTCACCAAGGCATCATCGCCCCGGACGCCCGGGGCATCTACTACGGCCGGCTGACGGAGATGACCACGACCGACTTCCAGGTGTTGCCCGAGGAGCACGCCGTCACCTTCTAGCGCGAGCAGTCAGGTCAGGCGATGTCGTCGGCGACGCCGCGACCCGCGGCGCGCCCCGAGAAGATGCAACCACCCAGGAACGTGCCTTCCAGCGCGCGGTAACCGTGCACGCCGCCCCCGCCGAACCCGGCCACCTCACCGGCGGCGTACAGCCCGTTCAGAGGCGTGCCGTCGGCTTTCAGCACGCGGGCGGCGAGATCGGTTTCTATGCCGCCCAACGTCTTTCGCGTCAGGATGTGCAGCTTGACCGCGATCATCGGCCCGGCCTTCGGATCGGTCAGTCGGTGCGGGGCCACCACCCGGCCCAGCCGGTCACCCAGGTAGCCGCGCGCGGCGCGGATCGCGGTGATCTGGCCGTCCTTGCTGAACTTGTTGGCAACCTCGCGGTCACGGGCGGTCACCTCGGCCTCCACCGTGGCATAGTCCAGCGGCGCGACGCCGGGTAGCTTGTTCATCGCGGTCACCAACTCCCGCAACGTGTTTGCGCTGACGAAGTCGGCTCCCCGGTCGACGAATGCCTGCACCGGTCCGGGCGGCCCGGATCGCGCCCGGTTGCGCAGCAGCTCGAGCAGGCTCTGCCCGGTCAGATCGGGATTCTGCTCCTGCCCCGAGAGGGCGAATTCCTTCTCGATGATCTTGGTGTTCAACACAAACCAGGTGTAGTCATACCCGGACTTGGTGATGTATTCCAGCGTCCCGAGCGTGTCGAATCCGGGGTAAAGCGGTACCGGCAACCGTTTGCCGGCCGCGTCGAGCCACAGCGATGACGGCCCCGGAATGATGCGGATCCCGTGCAGCGGCCAGATCGGGTCGTAGTTGGTGATGCCCTCGGTGTAATGCCACATCCGGTCCGGGTTGATCACCCGCGCGCCCGCCCGCTGGGAGATGCCGATCATCCTGCCGTCCACGTGAGCCGGCACCCCGCTGAGCAACTGCTCGGGTATCCGGCCCATCCGCTTCGGCCAGTTCTTGCGCACGAGCTCGTGGTTGCCCCCGATGCCGCCGCTGGTGACGATCACCGCGGCCGCGCGGAACTCGAATCGCCCCACCGGCGTTCGTGACGACGCCACGCCCCGCGGTGCCGCCGAGGGCTCCAGCACCGTGCCCCGGACGCCGGTCACCGCACCGCCTTCGACGATCAACTCGTCCACCTGGTGGCGGTGCGCGAAGCGCACCGTCGAGCGGTCCCGCAGCTGACGCGCGAAGGTCTCGACCAGGGCGGGCCCGGTGCCCCAGGTGATGTGGAAGCGGGGCACCGAATTGCCGTGCCCCTGCGCGTCATACCCGCCACGTTCGGCCCAGCCCACCAGCGGAAAAATCTTCAGGCCGCGGTCACGCAGCCACCGGCGTTTCTCCCCCGCCGCGAAATCCACATAGGCGTGCGCCCATTGGCGTGGCCAGTAGTCCTCGGGGCGGTCGAACGCCGCCGTGCCGAGCCAGTCCTGCAGCGCGAGTTCGTGGCTGTCGCGAATCCCCAGCCGGCGCTGCTCGGGGCTGTCGACGAAGAACAGGCCGCCGAACGACCAGAAGGCCTGCCCGCCCAGGTTGGCGCTGCTCTCCTGGTCGACGATCAGGACCCGCAGGCCCCGGTCCACCAATTCGCACGCGGCCACCAAACCTGCGAGGCCGGCCCCGACGATGATGGCGTCGGCACCGAACCCCACGGCCGAAGAGTCGCTCATGTCGGACCAGGGTAGCGCCCGAGCCGGGCTGGTCGAGGGGACGCTCGATCAGGCCGCGTCGAGGATCGCTTTGTCGCGCCGCCAGCGGTAGACCGTCGGATCGCAGCCGTGCATCAACGACAGGTCGACGGCGTCCACCATCGCCTGCAGCGGGCCCGGCTTACGGAGATGACGAGCGGCGACGGCAACCCGTACCACGCCGCCGCGGCGGGCGATCCGCTCGGCGGACAGCACCACCATCCGGCACCACCACGGTTCGGTGAGGAAGCCTTCGCCGATGCCGAGCACGCGCGAGCGCACGGTGGCGTGCCGAACCAGGTCGGTGATGCCGTGCAGGTCCGCGAGCATCCGAAAACCGTTGTCGGGCAACGCCTTGACGACGCCCGGCGACACCACCCAGCCAGGCGCGGCGAACAGCCGGGTGCGCAAGCCGAGATGCTCGAGCACCCGATCGGCGGCCATCAGCCGCAGGTTGGCCTCATGGGCCCGAAGGATGGCGAATTCACCGCGGCGCTTCTTGGTGGCCGCGTCGTCATAGCCGTGCAGCACGATGGCGTCGCCGCCGGACCGCCGACCGGTCAGCCATTCGACCGTGTTGGGGTCGCGGTCGAGTCGATAGTCACCACTGAGCCGGGGTGCCACCAACAGCGACACCGGCACGTTGCGGGCATCCATTTGCGCGCAGAACGCCTCCACGTCGGGCAGGGTGCGTTCCCCGATCCCCGAGACCGAGACGATCAATTTTCCAGCCACACCCGCAGTTTGACGATCTCAGGTGTCGGAATGGTGAAGGACACGCAGACGGCAGGCGTATATCGCAACCGCGCTCCCGCAGGTCCCGCCCATGCGCGGCTCGCGGCGGGGGGCGTGCGGGCGACGCCGGGGCCAATCGGTTCGATATGCTAAGCAACGCCATGGATCAGGCCCCGTACGCAGCGGCCGACACCCCGCTACCCTACGATCCCGCCCCGCAGCCGGGCGCGGGTGAGCGGGACTATCCGGACAAGCTGGACGCCGGCCTGTTGCGGATTTCCGCCGTCTGCATCCTGGCCACCGTGATGGCGATCGTGGACGTCACCGTCGTCAGCGTCGCGCAGCGCACCTTCATCGACCAATTCACGTCCTCACAGGCCGTCGTCGCCTGGACGATGACCGGCTACACGCTGGCGTTGGCGACCGTCATACCGATCACCGGGTGGGCGGCCGACCGGTTCGGCACCAAGCGACTCTTCATCGGCTCCGTGCTCGCCTTCACGCTGGGCTCCGTACTGTGCGCTGTGGCCGCAAACATCTTGCAGCTCATCGTCTTTCGAGTCGCTCAAGGCGCCGGCGGCGGCATGCTGCTGCCCCTGAGCTTCATGATCTTGACAAAGGAAGCGGGGCCACGACGGCTCGGGCGCTTGATGTCGATCCTGAGCATCCCGATGCTGCTCGCCCCGATCGGTGGCCCGATCCTGGGCGGCTGGCTCATCGACACCTCCAGTTGGCGCTGGATCTTCCTGATCAACCTGCCCATCGGGCTCCTCACCATGGCGCTCGGGGCGATCATCTTCCCCAGGGACCACGCGGCGCGGTCGGAGACCTTCGACCTTGTCGGCGTGCTGCTGCTCTCGCCCGGCCTGGCCACGTTCCTGTTCGCGGTCTCATCGATCCCGCGCTGCGGCACCGTCGCCGACCGGCACGTGGTGATACCGGCGGCCATCGGCCTGGCGCTGATCGCCGCGTTCGTCGTGCATGCCTGGCGCCGCGCCGATCACCCGCTGATCGATCTGCGACTGTTTCGCAACCCGGTGCTGACCCACGCGAACGTGACGATGCTGGTATTCGCCACCGCCTTCTTCGGTGCCGGCCTGCTGCTGCCCAGCTACTTCCAGCAGGTGCTGCACCAAACCCCGATGCAGGCGGGTTTGCGCATGATTCCTCAGGGGCTGGGCGCCATGTTGACCATGCGCCTGACCGGGCCGTTGGTGGACCGGCAGGGGCCCGGCAAGATCTTGCTGATCGGCATCGCGCTGATCACCGCCGGGCTGGGCACCTTCGCCTTCGGCGTCGCCCGGCAGGCCGACTACCTGCCCACTTTGCTGATCGGCCTGGCGATCATGGGACTCGGCATGGGATGCACGATGATGCCGCTGTCCGTCGCCTCCGTGCAGGCGCTGGCCCCGCACCAGATCGCCCGGGGCACGACGCTGATGAGCGTCAGTCACCAGGTCGGCGGGTCGATGGGCACCGCGCTGATGTCGATGATCCTGACCAACCAGTTCAACCGCAGTGAAAATATCGTCGCCTCGAACAAACTGGCGGCGTTGCGGCAGCAAGCAGCCCTCACCGGGGTCCCGGTCGACCAGTCCGCAATACCGCGGCAGGCGCTGAGCACCGGTTTTTGGACCAACGTGGTGCACGACCTGTCCCATGCCTATACGGCGGTATTTGTGATCGCGGTGGTTTTGGTGGTGTCGACGATCATTCCGGCGTCGTTTCTTCCGAAAAAGCCCGCGAGCCAAACAGTGGGTGAATAGCCCGCTCAGCACGGCCGGTGTCGGGGCGTTCAAGCGCCGGATCCGAACGGACAAGCGATCAGGGTACGACCACCGGTCACCCGCCTGGCCAGCGAGAAAAGGCGCCGGTGCAATCAAACGGCTAAAAGCTTCCGCGGACGGGTATGGGACTCGATATGCTCGGCAGCACGATGCAGAAGGCCTATTCCGCCCCCTCCGATGCCGCGGGCGACCCCACTTCAACCGCGCGATCGGACACGGACAGACGCGGGTCTCCCGACAAACTGGACGCTGCGCTGCTCCGCATCGCCGGGGTGTGCGGGCTGGGCTGCATCATGGCGATCCTGGACAACACCGTCGTGCTCGTCGCGCAGCCCACGTTCCTCGCACAATTCGGTTCGACCCAGGCCATCGTCTCCTGGACGATCGCCGGCTACATGCTCGCTTTCGCGACGGTGATCCCGGTGACGGGTTGGGCAGCCGACCGCTTCGGCACCAAACGGTTGTTCATGGGTTCGGTCTTGCTGTTCACGCTGGGCTCGCTCCTGTGCGCGTTGGCACCAAATATTCTGACCCTCATCATCTTTCGCGTGCTGCAGGGTATCGGTGGCGGCATGCTGTTGCCGCTGAGCTTTGTGATCTTGACTCGCGAGGCCGGACCCAAGCGCGTCGGTCGGCTGATGGCGATCGGTGGCCTCCCGATTCTGCTCGGCCCCATCGGTGGCCCGATTCTGGGCGGCTGGCTGATCGATACTTACGGCTGGAAATGGATCTTTCTGGTGAACCTGCCGGTCGGGCTCGCCGCGTTCGCCCTCGCAGCGATCATGTTCGCCAAAGACCGCTCGTCCCCGTCGGAGGCCTTCGACTTCGTCGGCGTGCTGCTGCTGTCGCCCGGCGTGGCCGCGTTCCTGATCGGGGTGTCGTCCATCCCGGGCCGCGGCACGGTGGCCGACCGCTACGTGTTGATACCGGCGCTCCTCGGGCTGGGCTTGATCGCCGCGTTCGTCTGGCATGCCTGGTATCGCGCGGATCATCCGCTGATCGACCTGACGCTTTTCCGAAACCGCGTGGTCACAGAGGTCAATGTGACGTTGCTGGTGTTCGCCGTCGCCTTCGTGGGCGCCGGGCTGCTGGTCCCGAGCTATTTCCAGGTGGTGCTCCACGAGACCCCGATGCAGGCCGGGCTGCACATGGTGCCGGTAGGGGTCGGTGCCCTGGTGACCATGCCGCTCGGCGGGGCCTACGTGGACCGACGGGGGCCGGGCAAGATCGTCGTGGTCGGCCTCGCGCTGATGGCCGCGGGCCTCGGCGTATTCACGTTCGGCGTGGCCAGGCAGGCCGCCTACCAACCGACACTGCTGGCCGGGTTGACGGTCATGGGCCTGGGCATCGGCTTCACCACGACGCCGCTCAATGCGGTGCTCATGCAATCCCTGGCGCCGCAGCAGATCGCCCGCGGGACGACGCTGATGAGCGTCAACCAACAGATAGGTGGCTCGATCGGAGCCGCCCTGATGGCGGTGATCTTGACCAATCAGTTCAACCACAACGCGTACATCGCCAGCGCAAACAAGTTGGCCGCGCTGCAAGGTGACGCCGCCCGGCGTGGGCAGCCGGTCGATCCGTCTGCCATTCCACGGCAAACGGCCAGCCCCGATTTCGCGAGCAACCTCATGAACAGCCTTTCGCACGCGTACACGGTGGTTTACGTGCTGGCTGTTGTGCTGGTCGCCTTGACCATGATCCCGGCGTGGTTCTTGCCGAAGAAGGTACCGAGCCACGTGGTCGGTGAGTGAGCCCGCAATCGCCCGGTTAGCCGCCGTCGCGGTGGCCGGAGGCGATGGCTAGCAGCCAGGCGTACTGGAACGCGGTTTCCTGCCACGCCTTGTAGCGACCACTGACTCCGCCGTGCCCGGCGTTCATCTGGGTCTTCAACAGGACCGGACTGCCGTTGCCGTTGGCGTGTCGCAACGCCGCCACCCACTTGGCGGGCTCGACGTAGTAGACCCTGGTGTCATTCAGCGAAGTCATCGCCAGAATGGCCGGATATCGCTTGGTCTCGACATTCTCATAGGGCGAATAGGACTTCATGTAGAAGTAGACGTCCTTGTCCTGCAACGGGTTTCCCCATTCGTCCCATTCGGTGACGGTCAGCGGCAACGAGGGATCCAGGATGGTGGTCAGCGGGTCGACGAATGGGACCTGCGCGAGGATCCCGGCGAACAGATCCGGCGCCAGGTTGGCGACCGCTCCCATCAGCAGGCCGCCCGCGCTGCCGCCCAACGCCACGAGTTGCTGGGGCCTGGTGACTCCCGTGTCGACCAAGTGCCTTGCCACCGCGACGAAGTCGGTGAAGGTGTTCTTCTTCTGCAGCAGCTTGCCGTGCTCGTACCACGGCCGACCCATCTCGCCGCCACCGCGGACATGGGCGATGGCGAACACCATGCCGCGGTCCAGCAGCGACAACCGTGCGATGGAAAAGCTGGGATCGATGCACATCTCGTAGGCGCCATATCCGTAAAGCAGGGCCGGGGCCGGAGATTCGATGCCGGCGCGGTGCACGATGGACACCGGGATTCGGGTGCCGTCTTCGGCAGGCGCCCAGTCACGCCGCTCCACGTAGTCGGAGGTGCGGTAGCCACCGAGCACGGGTTGCTCGCGCAGCAAGGTGCGTTCGCCGGTGGCGAAGTCGATGTCGTACACCCGCGCCGGAACGACCAACGACCCCGCCCTGATCCGCAGCTTGGGCGCATCCCAGCTCGGGTTGCCGGCCGTACCGGCCGACATCAACTCGGAGTCGAACGCGATCTCCTCGGGTTGACCGTATCGCCCGTCGGGTTCGATGTCCCACACCTGCAGCCGCGGCAACGCCTCTCGCCGGTAGCTGACCACCAGATGGCCGGCGAAGGCATCCACCCCGTCGAGCCGCACGTCGTCGCGGTGCGGGATCAGCGTTCGCTGCCGGGTCGGGTCATCGACCGGCGCCTCGGTCAGGGTGAAGTTCACCGCGCCTTCGTTATGCAGGATCAGGAACCTGTCCTGCCCGCCGACCACCGCGTGCTCGACCGCGTATTCGACGCCGTCGCGCCGTGGCAGCACCACGCTGAACTGGGCGCGCGGATCGGCGGCATCGGCATACCGGTACTCGGAGGTGATGGACGAGCCCGATGCGATGAAGATGTAGGCCTCGCTACGAGTCAGCCCCACGCCAAGCCAGAACCGTTCGTCGGGCTCGTGATACACCAGCTCCGACGGCTCACCGGAGCCAACGCGGTAGCGCCAGACCTTGTCGGGGCGGTGGGCCGCATCCAGGGTCAGGTAGTAGATGGTGCGGTTGTCGGCCGCCCATGTCGCTCCCGCCCCGATGTCGGGGATCTCGTCGCGATACAGCTCGCCGGTGCGCAGGTCCTTGAACCGCAGCGTGTAGCGTTCGTCGCCGACGACGTCGACCGAATACGCCAGCAGGTTCCCGTCGAGGCTGACGGTGGCGGCACCGAGCGCGAAGAACTCATGGCCGTGCGCCTCGGCGTTGGAGTCGAGCAGGATCTGCTCGCCGGGAATCTCGGTGTCCTCATCCAAGGCCGGCGGATCCCAGTCATCGGGACCGGTTATCGGGCAGCGGCATTGGACCCGGTACTGCTTTCCTTCGAAGGTGCGGGCGTAGTACCACCAGTCGCCCTGCCGCGTCGGGACCGACAGGTCGGTCTCCTTGGTACGCGCCTTGATCTCATCGAAGATCTTCTGCCGCAACGGTTCGAGATCAGCCGTCATCTGGTCGACGTAGCCGTTTTCCGCCTCGAGGTAGGCGATGACTTCGGGGTTGGACTTGTCGCGCAGCCATTCATAGGGGTCGACGACGACGTCGCCGTGATGCTCGCGTCTGGTGTCCTGCCGCTTGGCGACGGGTGGCACTGGAGACACTTCCCGCTCGCGGGCCGCTGCATCGGCGCGCGTTTCCGTCATGCGCCGATCCAGTCACCGAAGCTCAGCCCCGAAATGCGTTCGTAGGCATCGATGTAGCGGCCCCGGGTGGCGTCGATGATGTGCTCGGGCAGCGGCGGCGGTGGCTGCGAGCCGTGGCGGTCCCAGCCGGACTCGCTGCTGGTGAGCCAGTTACGGACGAACTGTTTGTCGAAACTCGTCTGCACCACCCCCACCCGGTAATCCTCGGCTGGCCAGTATCGCGACGAATCGGGCGTGAAGATCTCGTCGGCCAGCAGCAGGTTGCCATCGCGGTCGGTGCCGAACTCGAACTTGGTGTCGGCGATGATGATTCCCTTCGTCAGGGCGTGGTCCGCGGCCTGAACGTAGGTCTGCAGCGTGCGGTCGCGCAGCTGGTTGGCGCGCACCCCGCCCACCAACTCGATCACCCTGTCGAACGAGATGTTCTCGTCGTGATCCCCCAGCGCGGCCTTCGTGGCCGGAGTGAACAGCGGTTCGGCGAACTTGCTCGCCTCGACCAGGCCGGGCGGCAGGGCGATGCCGCAGACCTTCCCGGTCGCCTGGTAGTCCAGCAATCCCGACCCGGTGAGATAGCCGCGCGCGACGCACTCCACCGGGAGCATGTCCAGCCGCCGCACCACCAGCCCACGGCCGAGGACCTCGTCCGGGATGCGCGGGTCGTCCGGCGGACCGGCCAGATGGTTGGGCGCGTCGACCAGACCGAAGAAGAAGACGCTCATCGCGGTCAGGATGCGGCCCTTGTCCGGGATCGTGCTGTCGAGGACGTAGTCGTACGCCGAGATGCGGTCGGTGGCGACCAGCAGCAGGTGCTCGTCGTCGACGGAAAAGATCTCGCGCACCTTACCGCTGGCCAGGTGCTGATATTCGGACAGTGCGGGGCGCATCGGGTCAGCCTATCGGGCGCCTCGACCGGGCACATGCGTCGGGAGCTGTGCTGGGATCGGGACTATGACACCGCGGTTTCTGCCCTACTCCACCCGGCCCGGGCGACTGATGGCCCAGCTGCTCAGCGACATCGCCGTCATCATGTGGACGGCGCTCTGGCTACTCGTCGGGCTGGCGGTGTACGACGCCGTGTCGACGATCGCCGAGGCCGGCCGGCAAGTCGAGAGCGGGGCGCACGGCATTGCCGGCAACCTGGCGTCGGCCGGCCACGGCGCCCAGCAAATCCCCCTGGTAGGGGATGCGATCAGCAAACCGCTGAACTCCGCGAGCCAGGCCGCCCTGGACCTTGCCGGCGCGGGTCATGACCTGGACTCCACCGCGAGCTGGCTGGCGATCCTGCTCGCGATGGCCGTCGTCGCGGTCCCGATCCTCGTGGCGGACGTGCCGTGGCTCTTGCTGCGGCTGCGGTTCTTTCGACGCAAGCTGACGGTGAGCGCCCTGGCAGCGACCCCGGCCGGCGAGCAACTGCTGGCCCTGCGGGCGTTGACGAACCGGCCGCCGGGGCAGCTCGCCGCCATCAGCGTGGATCCGGTCGGCGGGTGGCGCCGGGAAGATCCGCTCACCATCCGGGCCCTGGCAGCGCTCGAACTACGGGCGGCCGGCATCTCGCCCCGCGGGGCGTAGCAGCGCGCGACCAAAGAGCAGCAGCCCCGCGACGACGACAATGAGCCACGCCGCCAACGCATCCCAGAAGAACACCAGCGAAACCGTCAGCAAGGATGGGTGGCCGATCTCGGCCGCCATGGCGTAACTGGCCGCGGAATACATGCCCAGCGGGAAGACGAAAGCCCACCACACGCCGGCGAAGCGCAGCATGCTGGGGCGCCGGCTGATCCGGTGCAAGACGAAGTAGATCAGCGGCGGTATCCACAAGGTGGCGGCCACCCACGTCACGACCGTGACCGCGCGCACCGGCCCGGCCAGCCAGGCGGGGGCCAGGACATGGATATTGTCACCGGCCAGCGTCGCAATCGCCAAGCCGCCCATCAGGATCCAGGTGTCGGGCTCGAACCCGTCACGGTCCTGCCGTTCGCTGACCACCCGCCAGAGGATCAGCCAGGTCATCAGCGCGTAGATGAGGATGGCGAACACCCACACCGCCACGGCAACGGCCAGCCACCAGCGATGTCCGGTGTGGTACGCCGCCCGGGCGATCACGATCGCCAGCCCGGAGGTTCCCACGCTGCCCAGTTCCCACGACCCGTGGGCATGGTCGCGCAGCGTCGCCCGTCGGCGCGACAACATGTTCCGCGAACTGAGCGCGATCAGCACCAGCCACGAGCACAGCCCAACCGCGCCGAGCGTCCGCAGCACCCACACGTTGGACTGCAGCCGGGTGTCGATGACCGCGCACGCAGCGACGAAGGTGAACAACCGAAGGGTGACATCCGGATCCGTCGCGTCCCAGCGCGACGTGCGACGCCCGCCAAGCGCCGCCGCGACCACCAGGAGCGTCAGGACGGCCAGGCCGGCGGTCGCGACGACGCCCAGCGTGTCACTGATCCGGCCATAGCCGTGGTCGCGCGCGGCGATCGACAGGATCCCCGTTGCCATCACGGCGGCGAAGACGTCCGGCGTCGGCTCGACATCGGCGCGTCCGATCCTCACCGCTCCTCGAAGAGTTCCACCACCAGGTGCCGGATGCCGGTATGCCGATTGCTGCGAGCCCATTCCACCGGCCGGACCACCCGTACCGCCCCGAACCGTGAAAACAGCTCCTCGTAGAGCACCCGCAGTTCCAACCGGGCCAGGTTGGCGCCCAGGCAATAGTGCACGCCCTGCCCGAATCCCAAGTGCGGGTTCGGCTTTCGGGTGATGTCGAATTCGTCGGCGCGCTCGAATACGCCGACGTCGCGATTCGCCGAACCCTCCCAGATCTGAACCTTCTGTCCCGCCCGGACCGGCTGTCCGCCGAGCGGGACGTCGCGAGTGGCGGTGCGGCGCTTGGACGGTGACGGCGACGTCCACCGCACGATCTCCTCGACGGCGGTCGGCAGCGCGTCGAGATCCGCACGCAACGCCCGCAGTTGCTCCGGATGGCCTGCCAGCGCCAGCAGCCCGCCGGCGACCGCGTTGCGCGTCGTCTCGGCTCCGGCGCTGAAGAGCAGGCTGAAGAACAGGTAGAGCTCGAGATCCGACAGCGACGGCGCATCCGCATCGTCGACCATCGCGTTCGCGACGACCGACAGCATGTCCTCGGTCGGCTCCGCCCGCTTGGATGCGATCAGCTGCCGGCCATAGTCGTACATCCGCGACCCGGCCTCTTCGACCGACGTTCGCGGCGAGAGCTGCGATAATGTGGCTTTGCGCGAACCGCCGAAGTCGAACTGCGGCTCGATGGCCTCGAACAGCCAATGCCGTTCGGACTCGGGGACTCCCAGCAGGATGCAGATCATCTGCATCGGCAGCTCGGCGGCGATGTCGACCAGGAAGTCGAACGGTTCACCGGGCACCACGGCATCCAGCAACCGGCGCGCCCGTGCCCGCAGATCGTCTTCGACCAGCCGGATCATCCGCGGCGTCAGCCCCGAGCTGACGAGTCGCCGGATCTGCGAGTGACGCGGGTCATCCATCATGTTCAGTACCTGTCCGGCGATGGCCAGGTCCTGCAGCAGCGTGCCGCCGTACGGCCGCGCACCGCCGGTGACCGACGAGTAGGTTGCCGGATCCCTCAGCACCTCAAGCGTTTCCGCATACGTGGCGACCGACCAGAAGCCCTCGCCGTCGGGGGTGTTGTCGGTCGGCTCGTGCCAGTACACGGGCGCCTCGCGCCGGTGGATGGCGAACAGATCATGGGGAAAACCGTTGGCGAAGTTGTCGAGATCGGTGAAGTCGATCCCCGCGAGCGCCCCGGCGAGAGTCACAGGATCGCGCCCGGGGCGTACTTGGCGGCGTCGGGATAGCGGCTCACCAACGCGTCGACCATCGCGGCCACCTCGTCCACCTGGTCACCGGCGGCACCGACGAACGCCTCCTTGTCGGCGAGCGCGGCATCGAGCGCGGACCGGTCCAGCGGCAGCCGCTCGTCGGCGGCCAGTCGGTCCAGCAGGTCGGGTTCCGCGCCGCGCTCGCGCATGGCCAGGGCCGTGGCGACCGCGTGTTCGCGGATCACGTGATGCGCGGCCTCGCGGCCCATGCCGGCGCGGACCGCGGCGATGAGCACCTTGGTGGTGGCCAGGAACGGCAGGTAGCGATCCAGTTCGCGGGCGATCACCGCGGGGTAGGCGCCGAATTCGTCGAGCACCGTCAGGAACGTCTCGATCTGCCCGTCGATGGCGAAGAAGCTGTCCGGCAACGCAACCCGGCGCACCACCGAACAGAACACGTCACCCTCGTTCCACTGCGCGCCCGCCAACTCGGCGGCCATCGAGGCGTAACCGCGCAGCACCACCTGCAACCCGTTGACCCGTTCGCAGCTGCGGGTGTTCATCTTGTGCGGCATCGCCGACGAGCCGACCTGGCCCGGGGCGAATCCCTCGGTGACGAGCTCGTGCCCGGCCATCAGCCGGATGGTGTGGGCCAGCGACGACGGGCCCGCACCGAGCTGCACCAGAGCGGACAGCACGTCGTGGTCGAGCGAACGGGGGTAGACCTGCCCGACACTGGTCAAAACCGTTGCGAAGCCCAGGAATTCGGCCACGCGTCGCTCGAGTTCAGCCAGCTTGGCCGGGTTCCCGTCCAGCAGGTCCAGCATGTCCTGGGCCGTGCCCATCGGGCCCTTGATGCCGCGCAGGGGGTAGCGGTCGATCAACTCGCGCAGCCGGGTCAACGCGATCAGCGTCTCTTGCGCGGCGGACGCGAACCGCTTGCCCAACGTGGTGGCCTGCGCGGCGACGTTGTGGCTGCGCCCGGCCATCACCAGGTCGCGGTATTCCACCGCACGCTCGGCAAGCCGCGCCGCCACCGCGATCCCATGGGAGAAGACCACTTCCAGGGATCGCCGGATCTGCAGCTGCTCCACGTTTTCGGTCAGGTCCCGGCTGGTCATGCCCTTGTGCACGTGCTCGTGACCGGCCAGCGCGTTGAACTCCTCGATGCGGGCTTTCACGTCGTGGCGCAGCGCGCGCTCGCGCTCCGCGATCGAGGACAAATCGACGTCGTCGAGCACCCGCTCGTAGTCGGCGACGGCGTCCTGCGGAACGTCCACCCCGAGCTCCGCCTGCGCCCGCAGCACCGCGAGCCAGAGCCGGCGCTCGGCGACGACCTTGGCCTGCGGCGACCAGATCGCGACCAATTCAGCGCTGGCGTACCGGGTGGCCAGGACATTCGGAATGCTCACAGACATAGAGCTTACGATCCGCCGCCCTACGCTAGGCAGGATGTACTTCGCCGGCGTCGATCTGGCCTGGGCCGGGCGCAACCCCACCGGGGTCGCGATCGTCGACTCGACGGGACTCCTGGTGCACATCGGCGCCGCCGGCGACGACGCCGATGTGCTGGCCGCGTTGTCGCCCTACGTGCGGGGGGATTGCGTGGTCGCCTTCGACGCTCCGCTGGTGGTGACCAACCCGACGGGCCAGCGTCCGGCCGAGACCGCACTCAACCGCGACTTCCGCAGGTTCGAGGCCGGGGCTCATCCGGCCAACACCGCGAAGCCAGAGTTCGCCGACGGGCCGCGTGCGGCGCGCATGGCGGACGCGATGGGGCTCGACATGGACCCGCGGTCTCCGGCACCGCGCCGCGCCATCGAGGTCTACCCCCATCCGGCCACCGTGGTGTTCTTCCGGCTGGCGCGAACGCTCAAGTACAAGGCCAAGCCGGGCCGGGGAGTCGACCAGCTCAAGTCCGAGCTGCTCGTGCTGATGGACGGCATCGAAAAGCTCGCGCATGCACCGGTGCCCTTACACGTGGCGGGTCATGAGGATTGGGCCCGGCTGCGCCACCGCGTGACCACCGCCCAGCGCAAGAGCGAGCTGCGCCGCGCCGAGGATCCGGTCGATGCCGTCGTCTGCGCCTACGTGGCGTTGTTCGCGCACCGCCGCCCGGCGGAGGTGACCGTTTACGGGGACTTCGCCACCGGATACATCGTGACGCCGTCGTTGCGGGCCGACCGCACCGGCCGCTGATCAATGGGCGCGAGCACGTCGATGAGATCGACCACCGTGCCCACCGCCGCCGCGTGCGGGTCGCGGCCCTCGACCAAAGCGGACACCACGCAGCCATCGACGGCACAGATCAGCGTGCACACCAGCTCGATGTGCACCGTGCGGCCCGATCGCTCGATGGCCTCGGCCACGGCCTCGGCGCGCTGCCGCAGGCTGCGACGCATGGTCTCGCGCAACGCGGGCAGCCGGGTGCACGCGATGTGCCGCTCGTAGCGCGAGATCAACTGGTCGCTGAGCCCCGGGCTGGACACGTCTCCGACCAGCAGGTCGACCAACACCTCGGCGATGGTTTCGGGTCCGCGACGCCGTCGGGACAGGGCGGCGACCCGAGACCGCAGCTGCGCCACCTCGATCATCGCGATGTGTTCGACGGCGCGCGCGATCAAATCGTCAAGGGACGAGAAGTAATACGTCGTAGACGCCAGCGGCAGTCCGGCGCGCCGAGCGACCGCGCGGTGACCCACCGCCTCGAATCCACCTTCGGCGAGCAACTCGGCGGCGGCGCTCACCAGCGCATACCGTCGACGTTCTCCCTTGGGAGTGACTGCTGAGGTCACGAGTAGCCATCGTGCCAGTCAAAGTGGTACTGCATTGCCATTTCCGCCAAACGGCCCGCCCAGACCAACGTGGCATGATGGCCCGCATGCCCGACATGAGCCGACGCGCCCTGCTGGGCCTCGGTGCCGCCGCCGCCGCGGGCGCAGTGGGCACGTATGGGCTCGACATTTTGTTCAAGCCCCGACCATCTCAGGCCGTGCCGCTGTCACCGGTCGGCACCCAGGGGCCGCTGGCGCCCCTGCCGAGCGCCCCTCTCGAGCCCGCTCCCCCGGGACAACCAGCGCCCACCATGGTGACGGGTTCCTTCGTTTCGGCGGCGCGCGGCGGGATCAACACCAACTGGGCCATCGCGCGGCCGCCCGGCCAGACCAAGGCGCTGCGAGCGGTGATCGCGCTGCACGGCAAGGGGAGTGACGCCTCCACGGTGATGGCCGGCGGAGTGGAACAGGGTCTGGCGCAGGCCGTCAACGCGGGGCTGCCGCCGTTTGCGGTGGTCGCCGTGGACGGCGGGGGCAGCTATTGGCACAAGCGGGCCTCGGGCGAGGACAGCGGGGCCATGGTGCTCGACGAGCTCATTCCGATGCTCGGGAGCCAGAACCTGGACACCTCGCGGGTGGCGTTTCTGGGTTGGTCGATGGGCGGCTACGGGGCCTTGCTGCTCGGCGGCCGGCTCGGCCCGGCACGCACCGCTGCGATCTGCGCGGTCAGTCCCGCACTGTGGCTCTCCCCCGGTGCGGCCGCGCCGGGCGCGTTCGACGGGCCCGACGACTTCGCGGCGAACTCGGTGTTCGGGATGCCTGCGCTGGCGTCGATTCCAATCCGGGTGGACTGCGGCGACAGCGACCCGTTCTACGCCGCGACCAAGCAGTTCATTGCACAGCTGCCCCATCCGCCCGCGGGCGGGTTCTCGCCCGGCGGGCACAACGGAGAGTTCTGGAGCTCGCAGCTGCCGGCCGAGTTGACCTGGATGGCGCCGCTACTGACGGCCTAGCCGTGGATCCGCGAGCGTAACCACACTGCGAAAAATCAGGCCGAAAATCGCAACGGCGTTACGCTCGCGAGGGTGACCGCACCATTCGATTGGAACTTCCCGTACCCCTGGCCGCGGAAGCCGATGCTGGCGGAAAACGTCGTGTGCACGTCACAACCGCTGGCCGCCCAGGCGGGCCTTGGAATGCTCGCCGAGGGTGGCAGCGCGGTGGACGCGGCGATCGCCACCGCCATCGCCCTCACCGTGGTGGAGCCGGTGTCCAACGGCATCGGCTCGGACGCCTTCGCCATCGTCTGGGATGGCCGCCAGCTGCACGGGCTGAACGCGTCGGGCCGCTCGCCCGCCGCCTGGACACCGGAATACTTCGGCGCCAAAGCCGTTCCCGCGCTGGGCTGGAACGCGGTGACCGTCCCCGGCGCGGTGTCGGCATGGACCGAACTGCACGCCAAGTTCGGCAGACTCCCGTTCGACACGCTCTTCGAGCCGGCAATCCGCTACGCCCGCAACGGGTTTCTGGTATCGCCGACCGTCGCGGACCAATGGAACGCACAGCTACCGCTGTTCGAACGACAGCCCGGCTTCGCGGCGGCATTCATGCCCGGCGGGCGGGCACCGAAACCCGGCGAGCGGTTCCAATTTTCCGAGCAGGCCACCACGCTCGAGAAGATCGCCGCGTCCAATGGCGAGGCGTTCTACCGCGGCGAGCTGGCCGCCCGACTCGAGGCGCACGCAACGGCCAACGACGGCGTGATGCGGGCCAGCGACCTCGCCGCGCACCGCGCCGACTGGGTGGGCACCATCAGTGGCCCTTACCGCGGGTACACCGTGCACGAGATCCCGCCCAACGGCCACGGGATCGTGGCCCTGATCGCCCTGGGGATCCTGGAGCACTTCGACATGGCTTCGCTCGCGGTCGATTCCGCCGACAGCGTGCACCTTCAGATCGAGGCGGTGAAGCTGGCATTCGCCGACGCGCAGGCTTACGTGGCCGACATCGAGCACATGCCGCTGCATCCGCAACACCTGCTCGACGCCGACTACCTGAGGCAGCGTGCGGCCCTGATCGACCGGGGGCGGGCGAAGCCGGCGTCGGCGGGCACGCCGGGCGGGGGAACCGTGTATCTGACCGCCGCCGACGCCGCGGGAATGATGGTGTCGATGATCCAGTCGAACTACATGGGATTCGGATCGGGTGTCGTGGTGCCGGGCACCGGCATATCACTGCAGAACCGCGGGGCGAATTTCGTTGCCGCCGAGGGCCATCCAAACCGGGTGGGGCCCGCCAAACGCCCCTACCACACCATCATTCCGGGCTTCGTCACCAAAGACGGCGCCCCGGTGATGAGCTTCGGCGTGATGGGCGGAACGATGCAACCTCAGGGGCACACCCAGGTGATGGTGCGCATCGCCGACCACGGGCAGAATCCCCAGGCGGCGTGTGACGGCCCACGGTTCCGCTGGGTGCAGGGCCTGCAGGTCGCCTGCGAGAAGGGCTTTCCTGCCGCGACGCTTGACGAGCTTGCCCGCCGCGGGCACGACCTGGTTGCGGTGGACGACTACAACCAGTTCGGCAGCTGTCAGGCGATCTGGCGGCTCGACGCCGGCTACTTCGCGGCGAGCGATCCGCGCCGCGACGGCCAGGCCGCGGGGTTCTAGACGCTGATCTTGCCCTCGGCGGCCAAGAGCGCGATGTCACCCCGAAAGTGGCTGCCGGGCAATCGGATCGTCGCCATCAGCTGGTACGCCTGCTCTCGGGCAGCGGCGAGGTCGGCGCCGGTGCCCACCACCGAGAGCACCCGGCCGCCCGACGAGACCACCTCGCCGTCGTCGCGCCGCGCCGTACCGGCGTGCAACACCCCCTCGGCCTCCGCGCCGGTGATCACGTCACCGACCCGCGGGCGGCCGGGATAGTTCTCCGCGGCCAGCACCACCGTGACGGCCGCGCCCTCGCGCCAGCGCAGGTCGCCGAAGTCGGCGAGCCGGCCGGCCCCCGCCGCGTACAGCAGCTGCCCGAGCGGCGATTCCAGCAGCGCCAGCACGGCCTGGGTCTCCGGATCGCCGAACCGGCAGTTGAATTCGACCACGGCCGGCCCGTTTGCGGTGATCGCCAGCCCGACGTACAGCAACCCGCAGAACGGGCTGCCCCGCCGAACCATCTCGGCCGCAACGGGTTCGACGATGTTGGCGACGATGTCACGGTACAGCTCGTCGGGAAGCCACGGAACCGGTGCGTAGGCGCCCATGCCACCGGTGTTGGGTCCGGTATCGCCCTCGCCGACACGTTTGAAGTCCTGCGCAGGCAGCAGCGGCACCACGGCCTCGCCGTCGACGACGCAGAACAGCGACACCTCGGGACCGTCCAGGTAAGACTCCAGTAGCACCGGGTGGCCCGCCTCGAGCAGTGCGGCGGCATGCGCGCGGGCCACGCCGCGATCCGCGGTCACCACCACGCCCTTGCCGGCGGCCAGCCGGTCGTCCTTCACCACCCAGGCCGGATCGCCCGCCGGAGGCCCGAACCGGTCCAGGGCCGCATCCAAATGGGCGGGGTTGTCGACGGTTTCACTGGCCGCGGTGCGCACGCCCGCCGCGGCCATGACCTCTTTGGCGAACGCCTTCGACCCTTCGATCCGGGCGGCATCCTTGCTGGGGCCGAAGCAGACGATGCCCGCGGCGCGCAGCGCGTCGGCCACGCCCAGCACGAGTGGCACTTCGGGACCGATGACCACCAGGTCAGCCCGGACGTCGCGGGCCAGGGCGACGACGTCGTCACCCGAACTGATGTCGACGTCGTGCTGCTCGGCCACCCGGGCGGTGCCCGCATTGCCGGGAGCGACGAATAGTGCCGTGACCTGGGGGTCTTTTCGAAGCGCCAGCAGCAGCGCATGTTCACGGGCGCCCGAACCGATTACCAGGACTCGCACGACACGTCAGACTAGCCCGGGCAAACGCCGCGCGCCCACTGCACCCGTATTCGGTCAGTCCTTGTCGCCGGAGTGCATCTTCAGGGCGGCGTCCACATTGGCCTTCTTGTCCTCTCCGGCGCCCTTCGCCGCCGCCTTCCTGCGCTTGGCGACGACGGCGTCGACGGCGCCGTTGAGCGCCGAACCCCGCGGGAACCCGAGATAGTGGGTGAGGAAGACGGCCATCTCCTTCAGCTCGGTCTCGGTGAGCTCCCCGTTGAGCAGCGCGGCGTTGATCTGGATCTCGGCCAGATCCCGGTTTCCGACCGCGGTCACCGCCGTCAGAGTCATGATGCGCTTGTCGCGCATCGACAATCCCGGTCGCGTCCAGATGCTGCCGAACAGGTGGTCGACGGTGAGATCGAAGTACGCGTCACCCTCGATGTTGGGCATCTCCCAGCCGTAGACCTCGTTCATCTTTTCGAGGCCTTTGCGGCGAAGTTCGTCCATCACGCCTCTTTCTCTTTGTGTGGCACCCCGAGGCCGGCCGCCAGTCCCTCGTAGGCCAACCGGGCCAGCGGCAGGTCGACCGACAACGCGTCGCCCAAATCTAGCGCCAGGCTCAGGTCTTTTTCGCCGAGGCCGCGGGTGTGCATGAAGGGCTGGTACAGGAAGTGTTCTGGCGTGAGGTCTTTCATGTCGTCGCGGACCATGATGGCTCCCGGCCCGCCGGTGAGGGCGTCGGTGTGACGGACCACCCGGCCCAGCGCCTGCAGGTCCAGGCCCGCCGCCTCGGCCAGTTTCATCGCTTCGCACGCCGCGACATACGACGTGAAAGTCAACATGTTGCGGGCCAACTTCATTCGTGTCCCCGCGCCCGGCTCGCCGGCGTGGATGACGACCGCCGCCCAGTGTTTGAACGCCGGCTTGATCCGCTCGTACACCTCGCGATCGGCCCCCACCATGGTGGCGAGCTCACCCTTCGCGGCGGCGGCCGCGCCACCGCTGACCGGCGCGTCGACGATGTGGATCCCCTGTGGTTTCAGATCACCGGCCAGTTCCGCGGCCGTGGTGTCGCTGATGGTCGAGTGGATCGCGATGACCGTGCCGGGCTTGGCGTGTGCCGCCAGTTCGCCGACCACCTGGCGAACCTGTGCGTCGTCCAGGACCGTGACGTGGATGATGTCGGCGGCCGCGACGTCGGCGACGCTGTCGGCCAGCCCGGCGCCCTTCTCGGCCAGGGGCGTCATGGCCTCCGATCTGATGTCGTAAACCGTTACCCCGCCGGGCCATTCGGTCATCTTGGTGGCCATCGGCGCGCCCATGTTGCCTAGCCCGATGTACCCGAGCTTCAAATGCTCAGTCATGACCGGATGATCTGCCCGCCGTCGACGTTGAAGATCTGCCCGGTGATCCACGATGCCTCATCGGACAGCAGGAACAGGCACATCCCGACCAGGTCCTCGGGAGTTCCCATGCGGGACAACGGCAGACCCTTGACGATGTCGGCGACCATCTCCTGCGGTGTGGTGGTCCGGTTGGCCTCGGTGTCGATCGGCCCGGGCGCGATCGCGTTGATGCGGATGTTCTGGCCGCCCAGCTCGCGGGAGAGCTGCTGGGTCAGGCCGTTGACGCCGACCTTTGCCAGGCCGTAGTAGTTCGAGTACAACCACGCGGCCGTGGAGGACTGGTTCACGATCGCCCCGCCGCCGCGCTTGGCCATTTTCTTATACACCGCGCGGGTGCACCACAACGCGCCGTCGAGGTTGACGCTCATGAACTTCTTGTAGTACTCGGGGTCGATGGTGAGCAGGAAGTCCAGCTTCATGCCGCCGAAGATGGCCGCGTTGTTCACCAGATAGTCGATGCCGCCGAATTCGGCCAGCGTGCGGTCGGCCATCGCCTTGGCCGACGCCGGGTCGGACACGTCGACCGGAACGGCCAGAGCGGTGCCGCCGTCGGCCACGATCTGCTTGGCCACTCCCTCGGCCGCCTCGGCCTTGATGTCGGCCACGACGACCGCGGCACCCTCCCGGGCCAACGCCTCCGCGTAGGCCTGGCCGATGCCGCCGCCGGACCCGGTGACGATGGCGACTTTGTTCTCGAATCGCATGCTTCAAACTCCTCTAGTTGACTGCCGTCGCAATGGTCTTGATCTCCAGGTACTCCTCGAAACCGGCCAGGCCCATCTCGCGGCCGTTTCCGGACTGCTTGTAACCGCCGAACGGCGCGTCGGCCGAGTACCAGACGCCGCCGTTGACGTTGATCGTGCCCGCGCGAACACGGGCGGCGACGCTCGCCGCCCTGTCGGGGTCCGCGCCGAACACCGTGCCCGACAACCCGTATGGCGAGTCGTTGGCGATGCGCACGGCATCATCGTCGCCATCGTGCGGGATCACCGTCAGGACCGGCCCGAAGATCTCCTCACGCGCGCAGCGGGCATCGTTGCCAAGGCCCGCGATCAACGTGGGCTCGATGAAGAAGCCGACGTCACGGTCGGCCGGCCGCCCACCTCCGCAGGCGAACGTCCCGCCTTCGGCGAGGGCCGACTCCAAATAGCCCTGGATCCGGTCGCGCTGGCGCGCCGAAATGACCGGCCCGCAGATGGTTCCGGGATCGGTGGGATCACCGGCCTTGATGCCCCCCATGGTGGCCGCGGCGATAGAGACTGCTTCGTCGTACCGCGCCCGCGGCACCACCAGCCGGGTGGTGATCGCGCAGCCCTGCCCGGCGTGCATGCAGACCGAGAATCCGGCCACGCCCACCGCGCCGCCCAGGTCGGCGTCGTCGAGGACGATGAACGCCGACTTGCCGCCCAGTTCGAGGAAGACCTTCTTGATGGTGGCGGCGCCGTCGGCCATCACGCTACGACCGGTGGCGGTCGACCCGGTGAACGAAACCATGTCCACCCGAGGGTCTTTCGCCAACAGCGCACCCACGCCGTGGTCGCTGGACGTGACGATGTTGATGACGCCGGGCGGAAAATCGGTGTGCTCGGCGATGAGTTCCCCCAGCACGGCGGCACACCAGGGGGTGTCGGGGGCGGGTTTGAGGACGACGGTGTTGCCGGCGGCCAGGGCGGGCCCGATCTTGGCGAGGTTGATCTGGTGGGGGAAGTTCCACGGGGTGATGGCGCCGACGACGCCGACGGCCTCGCGGGCGATGGTGCGCCGGGTCGGGATACCCATCGGAGACGCAACACCCAGATCCCGGTTGTACTCGTAGGATTCGGCGGTGTCCGCCGCGAACGCCAGGTCGCTCACCGGGATCTCGAGCTGGGCGATGCTGGTGAGCATCCGCGGCGCGCCGACTTCTGCGATGGTCAGGTCGCGCAACTCTTCGAGGTGTTGTTGCATCGCCTGCTGCAGCTGGCGCACGCATCGCACCCGCAGCTCGGTGTCGCGTGACCAGTCCGTCTCGTCGAAAGCGCGGCGCGCGGCGTCGATGGCGCGGCCCATGTCGTTGGCGTCGGCGTCGGCCGCGACCCCGAGCACCTCCTCGGTCGCCGGGTTGATCGTCGGAAAGGTGCCGGCGCTGCCGGGCGACATCTTGCCGTCGATGAACAGTGCACTCACGCCGTCGGCCAGCAAGGCCATCTCCCGCTCCCGTCTATCCGGACCACGTTGAACACGCGAATTCCAAGGGACATTTCGGTGGACAGTTGTCCGATATTCTCCGATGGAACCATAGCCGCCGGGCCGTCGGCGGTGCAAGGGCCGATCCCGGCTAAGGCAGCGGCGCGCCGAAAAACACCTAATTAACCAGCATGTCCATCGATCGGGCTTGCCTCAGTCCGAGTCGGTCCGATAGCTTGGACATGTGTCCAGCGATGCACTGGTGGCGATCACGTCGCAGGCCGACCACCAGAGGGGTCGGCCGGCGCGCAACCGCCGGCAGGAGGAGACCTTCCGCAAGGTGCTCGCGGCCGGCATCGAGACGCTCCGCGAGAAGTCATACGCCGACCTGACGGTGCGCGCGGTGGCTGCCCGCGCCAAAGTCGCGCCGGCGACCGCCTACACCTACTTCTCTTCGAAGAACCATCTGATCGCCGAGGTCTACCTGGACCTGGTGCGGCAGGTCCCCTACTTCACCGACGTCAACGACCCGATGCCGCACCGGGTCGAACAGGTGTTACGGCACCTGGCCCTGGTGGTCGCCGACGAGCCCGAGGTCAGTGCCGCGTGCACGACGGCGTTGCTCAGTGGGGGCGCCGAGCCCGCGGTGGCCGCCGCGCGCGACCGGATCGGCGCGGAGATCCACCGCCGCATCACCTCGGCCATGGGCCCCGACGCGGACCCCACCGCCGTGTCCGCGCTGGAGATGTCCTTCTTCGGCGCGCTGGTGCAGGCCGGCAGCGGCGAATTCACCTACCGCGAGATCGCCGACCGGCTGGCCTATGTGGTGCGGCTGATCCTCACCGGCGCGGCAGAGACAAGCCAGGAGACAACCACCGAATGACCGTTCACGTTGGCGACCACGAGCTGGTCCTCGATCCCTATGACTACGACTTCCACGAAGACCCGTACCCGTACTACAAGCGGCTGCGCGACGAGGCGCCGCTGTATCGCAACGAGGAGCTGAAGTTCTGGGCGCTGTCGCGGCACCAGGACGTGCTGCAGGGATTCCGTAACAGCACAACGCTATCCAACAAGTACGGCGTTTCGCTGGACCCGGCGTCGCGCGGTCCGCACGCGTCGAAAACGATGTCGTTTCTGGCGATGGACGATCCCGCACACCTGCGGCTGCGGACGCTGGTATCGAAGGGGTTCACGCCCAGGCGGATTCGCGAACTCGAGCCGCGCGTCACGGAGATCGCCACCCGGCACCTGGACACCATGCTGGAAAACGCCAAGGGCGGCACCGTCGACTACGTCGACGAGTTCGCCGGGAAGCTTCCCATGGACGTCATCAGCGAGTTGATGGGCGTCCCCGAGCCGGACCGCGCCCAGGTCCGGGCCTGGGCCGACGGGGTGATGCACCGCGAGGAGGGCGTCACCGACGTGCCACCAGAGGCTGTCGAGGCCTCCATCAACCTGATCGTCTATTACCAGGGGATGGTGGCCGAACGGCGCGAGCGGCTGACCGACGATCTGACCTCGGCCCTGCTGGAGGCCGAGATCGACGGCGACCGGCTCACCGACGAGGAAGTCCTCGGGTTCATGTTCCTGATGGTGATCGCCGGCAACGAGACCACCACCAAACTGCTTGCCAATGCCGCCTTTTGGGGCCACAAGAATCCGGATCAACTGACCCCGGTCTACGCCGACCTGTCGCGGGTGCCGCTGTGGGTCGAAGAGACCCTGCGCTACGACACATCCAGCCAGATTCTGGCGCGCACCGTGTCCGGTGAGCTCACCCTGTATGACACCACGATTCCCGAGGGCGACGTCCTGCTGCTGTTGCCCGGTTCGGGCCATCGCGACGAGCGGGTGTTCGACAATCCCGACGACTATCTGATCGGGCGCGAAATCGGGCCCAAGCTCTTGAGTTTCGGCAGTGGCGCACACTTCTGCCTGGGCGCGCATCTGGCGCGGATGGAAGCCCGGGTCGCGCTGACCGAGTTGTTCAAGCGAATCCGCGGATATGAGGTGGACGAGGCCAACGCCGTCCGAGTCCACTCCAGCAATGTCCGCGGATTCGCTCACCTACCCATGACCGTGGAGGTCCGCTGAATGCCCCGCTTTGACCCCCTGCCCGCACGCCGGCCGGCCATCGTGGCGGGTGCCTCCTCCGGCATCGGAGAGGCCACCGCCATCGAGCTCGCGGCGCACGGCTTCCCGGTCGCCCTCGGTGCCCGCCGGGTCGAGAAGCTCAACGACATCGTCGGCAAGATCAACGCCGAGGGCGGCGAGGCGGTCGGGTTCCACCTGGACGTCACCGACCCCAACTCGGTGAAAGCCTTTGTCGCGCAGTCCGTCGACGCGCTGGGTGACATCGAGGTCCTGGTCGCCGGCGCGGGCGACACCTACTTCGGCAAGCTCGCCGAGATCACCACCGACGAGTTCGAGTCGCAGTTGCAGATCCACCTCGTCGGCGCCAACCGGCTGGCCGCCGCGGTGCTGCCCGGCATGCTGGAGCGCCAGCGCGGCGACTTGATCTTCGTCGGGTCCGACGTCGCCCTGCGTCAGCGGCCGCACATGGGCGCCTACGGCGCGGCCAAGGCCGCGCTCGTCGCGATGGTCACCAACTTCCAGATGGAGCTCGAGGGCACCGGCGTGCGGGCGTCGATCGTGCACCCCGGCCCCACGAAGACGTCGATGGGCTGGAGCCTGCCCGCCGAGAAGATCGGTCCCGCGCTCGAGGACTGGGCCAAGTGGGGCCAGGCTCGCCACGACTACTTCCTGCGCGCGGCGGACCTCGCGCGAGCCATCACGTTCGTGGCCGAGACCCCGCGCGGTGGCTTCATCGCGAACATGGAGCTTCAGCCCGAAGCACCGTTGGCCCACAAGAAAGATCGCCAAAAGCTTGCGCTCGGCGAAGAGGGGATGCCGTCATGACCACCACCGCCACCGTGCCGCGGGTTTCCGGCGGCGAGGAAGAACACGGTCACCTCGAGGAGTTCCGCACCGACCCGATCGGTTTGATGAAGCGCGTCCGGGAGGAATGCGGCGACGTGGGCTGGTTCCAGCTGGTCGACAAGCACGTCATCCTGCTCTCCGGCGCCGGTGCCAACGAGTTCTTCTTCCGCTCGGCGGACGAAGAACTCGACCAGGCCGAGGCGTACCCCTTCATGACGCCGATCTTCGGCAAGGGCGTGGTGTTCGACGCCAGCCCCGAGCGGCGCAAGGAGATGCTGCACAACTCAGCGCTGCGCGGCGAACAGATGAAGGGCCACGCCGCCACCATCGAGGGTGAAGTCAAGAAGATGATCGCCAACTGGGGCGAGGAGGGCGAGATCGAGCTCCTCGACTTCTTCGCCGAGCTGACCATCTACACCTCGACGGCCTGCCTGATCGGGCTGAAGTTCCGCGAGCAGCTCGACCACCGGTTCGCCGAGTACTACCACATGCTCGAGCGCGGCACCGACCCGCTGTGCTACGTCGACCCATACCTGCCGATCGAGAGTTTCAAGATGCGCGACGAGGCACGTGTCAAGCTCGTCGCGTTGGTGCAGGAAATCATGGACCAGCGAATCGCCAACCCGCCCAAGGACAAGAGCGACCGCGACATGCTCGACGTGCTGGTCTCGATCAAAGACGAGGACGGCAAGCCGCGCTTCTCCGCCGACGAGGTCACCGGCATGTTCATCTCGCTGATGTTCGCTGGGCACCACACCAGCTCCGGAACCTCGGCGTGGACGCTGATCGAGTTGATCCGCCATCCCGACGTCTACGCCGAGGTGCTGGCCGAACTCGAGGAGCTCTACGCCGACGGCCAGGAGGTGAGTTTCCATGCGCTGCAGTCGATTCCGAAGCTGGACAACGTGGTCAAGGAGACGCTGCGGCTGCACCCCCCGCTGATCATCCTGATGCGGGTCGCCAAGGGCGAGTTCGAGGTCGAAGGCTTCCCGATTCACGCCGGCGACTACGTCGCGGCCTCGCCGGCGATCTCGAACCGGATTCCCGAGGACTTCCCCGATCCGGACGCCTTCAAGCCCGATCGCTACAACAAGCCCGAGCAGGCCGACATCGTCAACCGGTGGACCTGGATTCCGTTCGGCGCGGGGCGGCACAGGTGCGTCGGCGCCGCGTTCGCCCAGATGCAGATCAAGGCCATCTTCTCGGTCTTGTTGCGCGAGTATGACTTCGAGATGGCCCAACCGGCCGACAGCTATCACAACGACCACTCCAAAATGGTCGTCCAGCTCGCCCGGCCCGCGAAGGTCCACTACCGCAAGCGGAAAGCCGGATAAGTCATGGGGTTTCGGATCGAAGTGGATCTGGATTTGTGCCAGGGCCATGCCATGTGCGAACTGGAGGCGCCGGACTATTTCCGGGTGCCCAAACGGGGCAAGGTCGAGATCGTCGACCCCGAACCGCCCGAAGACGCCCGCGACGAAGTCGAACGCGCGGTCGATATGTGCCCAACTCATGCACTGTTCATCAGAGAGAAAGAAGACCGATAATGGCGTCACGCGAGGAACTCGAGGCATGGGTCGACCGCTGGCTGCAGGCCAACAAGGACTGTGAGAAGGCCGGTGACTGGCGGCCGTTGGCCGACTTCTACACCCCCGACGCCACCTACGGCTGGAACATCGGCCCCAAGGAAGACGTGATGTGCGTCGGCGTCGACGAGATCCGCAACATCGCCCTGGGCATGGAGATGGAGGGCCTGGAGAACTGGGTGTACGAGTACCAGAAGGTGCTCATCGACGAGAAGCAGCGCGAGGTCGTCGGCTTCTGGAAGCAGATCGTCAACAAGTCCGACGGCACCCAGGACGAGATCTACGGCATCGGCGGCAGCTGGTTCCGCCTCAACGCCGACAACCTCATCGAGTGGCAACGCGACTTCTTCGACTTCGGCCACGTCGCGAAGATGTTCGCCAACCTCATCGAATCCGGCGACCTCAGCGACGGCATGCAGAAGCGGATCGAACGCAGCATCGCCGGCGAGAAGCTGCCCGGCTACTACCCGCTCGGCCAGGCACCCGTGCCGATCTGGTGAGCGGACCAACCAAGCATTTGATTTGTTCCACGCGCTATGCTGACGCGACAAGGGTGCCTGTGGCGCCCGTCACCAAGTTGTCCGGCATGAAGGGGCCGGGCAGCTCTGATCGATTCAAAGGCGAAATGGGGTCAGGACCATCGTGAAGACAAAAGGCGCACTGATCTGGGAGTTCAACCAGCCGTGGTCCATCGAGGAAATCGAGATCGGCGACCCGCAAGCACACGAGGTCAAGATCCAGATGGAAGCGGCGGGCATGTGCCACTCCGATCATCACCTCGTCACCGGCGGAATCCCGATGGCAGGCTTCCCGGTGCTCGGCGGGCACGAGGGTGCCGGCATCGTCACCGAGGTCGGTCCGGGCGTGGAGGACATCGCCCCGGGCGACCACGTGGTGCTGTCGTTCATCCCGTCCTGCGGGCAATGCCCGACGTGCCAGGCCGGCATGCGCAACCTGTGTGACCTCGGGGCCGGGCTGCTCGGCGGCGCCGCGGTATCCGACGGCACCTTCCGCATCCAGGCGAAGGGTCAGAACGTCTTTCCCATGACGCTGCTGGGCACCTTCTCCCCGTACATGGTCGTGCACCGCAGCTCGGTGGTGAAGATCGACCCGTCGGTCCCGTTCGAGGTGGCCGCCCTGGTCGGCTGCGGCGTCACCACCGGCTATGGCTCGGCGGTCCGCACCGCCGACATCCGGCCGGGCCAGGACGTCGCCATCGTCGGCGTCGGCGGGGTCGGCATGGCAGCGCTGCAGGGCGCCGTCAACGCCGGCGCGCGCTACATCTTCGCGATCGACCCGGTCGAATGGAAGCGGGATCAGGCGTTGAAATTCGGTGCCACCCACGTCTACCCGGACATCAACGCGGCGCTGATGGGCATAATGGAGGTCACCTACGGGCTGATGGCTCACAAGGTCGTGGTCACGGTCGGCGAACTGCACGGCGCCGACGTCGACAACTACCTCAACATCACCCAGAAGGGCGGCACCTGCGTACTGACCGCCATCGGCAGCCTGCTGGACACCAACGTCAACCTGAACCTGGCGATGCTCACCCTGATGCAGAAGAACCTGCAGGGCACCATCTTCGGCGGCGGCAACCCGCAGTACGACATCCCGCAGCTGCTGTCGATGTACAAGGCCGGCAAGCTGAACCTGGACGACATGGTCACCACCCAGTACCGCCTGGAGCAGATCAACGAGGGCTACCAGGACATGCTGGACGGCAAGAACATTCGCGGGGTCATCCGGTACACGGACGCCGACAGGTAACAGCCGCCCCCACCGACTGGGTCCCGAGTGAGCGGGTTCGGGCACCTGCTGGCGCCGGGACGGATCGGCGCCATGACGGTGCGCAACCGCGTGGTCATGTCTCCGATGGAGACGATGTACGGCACGCCGGACGGGCTGCCGTCGCAACGCACCCGCGACTACTTCGCCGCGCGCGCCCGGGGCGGTGTCGGCTTGATCACGGTGGGCGCCACCGGGATCGACCACCACCACCCCGAGACGCCCGGGGGCCTGCATCTCGCGACCGATGCGGCCGTCGACGCGCACCGGGCGCTGGTGGATGTGGTGCACGAGCACGGCGCCAAGATCCAGCCCCAGATCGTGCACGCGGGGCCCGACGGCCTGGGGCCCGAGATGTTCGGTGTGCCGTCCCTGGGCCCGTCGGTGATCCCCTCCTACCTCACCGGGCGCCCGTCGCTCGAGATCAGCAAGCAACAGCTGTGCGAAGTGTTCGACTTGTTCAAGGCCGCGGCGCGGCGTGCGGTCGAGGCCGGATACGACGGCATCGAGTTGCACGCCGCGCACGGTTACATGCTGCTGGGCTCGTTCCTTGCCCCGCAGCGCAATCGGCGCACCGACGAATATCGGGGTGATTCGGCGCGGGGGCGGGCGCGGGTGGTGCTCGACGCGCTCGCCGCGATCCGCTCGGAGATCGGCGACACGCTGCCGATCACGCTGCGGATCTCCGGCTACGAACGGGTCGCCGGTGGACGGCCCATCTTCGAGACCGCACAGCTGGCACCGGAATTCGTGGCGGCGGGCGTCGACGCGTTCCACGTCAGCGGCGGGGTGATCGATCGGCTGGTGACCGGGATGGTCAACGGCGCCGACGACGGCGACGAGCTCAACGTCGGGGCCGCGGCGGCGATCAAGCAGGTGGTCGACGTGCCGGTGATCGCCGTGGGCCGCATCCACGACCCGGTCAGGGCCGAGCGGATCCTGGCCGACGGGCGGGCCGACTTCATCGCGATGGGGCGCCCCCTGCTGGCCGATCCCGACCTGCCGAGCAAGCTGCGCAACGGTCAGGCGCACCGGATCCGCCGGTGCATCTCCTGTGAAAACTGCATTGACGCAATGGAACAGCGTTTCTCCGTCGACTGCGCCGTCAATCCCCGCACCGGCAAAGAACGGGAAATGTCTCCCGCTCGCGCCACACGCGCCAAACGCGTGGTGGTGATCGGGGGCGGCCCCGCCGGGCTGGAGGCCGCCCGGGTGGCCGTCGAACGGGGCCACCGGGTGACCCTGTTCGAGCGCAGCGCCGCGCTGGGCGGGGCACTGCGCTGGGCTTCGATCCTGCACCCCGAGAATCAGCCGTTCCTGCAGTACCTGCGTGATGAAATCGACCGCAGCGGGGCGGAAGTCCATCTGGGTCAGGATATTTCGGCTCGGGACATCATCGCATCCGCACCGGACGCGGTGGTGGTAGCCACCGGCGGACGGGTCGCCGTGCCGGAATTTCCGGGCTCCGAGCTGCCGCACGTACGGACCGGCCCGGGGTTACGCGAATTACTCGGCGGGCGAGCCGAATCCGGCCCGGCCTGGCAACGCCTGGGGGCCGCCGCGCTGGGCGGGTGGCGGCAGCGGCTGGTGCGGCCCGCCGCGGTCCGGCTGGCCAGCCGCGCCTGGATGCCGCTGGGACGCCGGGTCGCCATCGTCGGCGGCGACCTGGTCGCCCTGGAGCTGGCTGAATTCCTGGCCAGCCGCGGCCGGCTGGTGTCGATACTCGAATCCGGCAGGAACATCGCCCCCGAAGTCGGCAACAAACGCAAGGCCGAGCACATGGACCGACTCGACCGGCTGGGCGTCACCGTGCACGTCCGGGCGACGGTGGAGCGGATCACCACCGAAGCGGTGGTGTTCACCCCCGCCGGTGGCACCGGCCGGCGGCTGCCGGCCGACAGCGTCGTGCTGGCCGGCGCCGTCGAACCCGACACCACCTTGTTCGACGCGCTCGTCGCCGCCCTCCCCGGCGCCCAGGTGCATGCCGCCGGCGACTGCACCGGGCTGGGGCTGATCCGCAAGGCCACCGAGGAAGGCGCGCGCGCCGCGTGCGCAATCTAGTGACAGGAGAGGTAACGATGACCCAAACCGCCCAATCCCCGGCGCTGACCGCATCGCAGTCGTCGTGGCGCTGCGCCCAAGGCAAAGACCGGGACGGCTGGCTGGCGCTGATGACCGACGACGTCGTCATCGAGGATCCGATCGGCAAGTCGGTAACCAATCCCGACGGCACGGGTGTGCGCGGCAAGGCGGCCGTTGGCGAGTTCTTCGACAACAACATCGCGAAGAATCAGCTGACCATCACCTGCGAGGAGACTTTCCCGTCGAGCTCGCCCGACGAGATCGCCCATATCCTGGTGCTGCAGAGCAAGTTTGAGGGCGGGATGACCAGCAAGGTGCGCGGCGTGTTCACCTACAAAGTCAACGACGCCGGGCTGATCACCAACATGCGCGGCTACTGGAACCTCGACGTGATGGAGTTCGGCCAGGAAGAGTGACGCCGCGGCGGTGTGGTTAGCGGCGCCTGAAGATCAGATGCGTGACGCCGCTCGGACTGCTCACCGACTCCACCGTGAATCGCTGCTGGAAGTCCTCAAGCCCCTCCCACAACGACTCCCCCCGTCCCAAGATGATGGGCACCAGCACGACGTGGAGGTGGTCGACGAGGTCTGCGGCAATGAATTGACGGACGGTCGAAGGTCCCCCACCGAGGCGGATGTCTCGATCCGCCGCGGCCTCTCGGGCCAGCTGGATAGCTTGCTCCGGACGGGCGTCGACGAAGTGGAAGGTTGTGCCGCCGTCCATCTCGATCGGTGGTCGAGGGTGGTGGGTGAGCACGAAGACCGGGGTGTGAAATGGCGGCTCGGCGCCCCACCACCCTTTCCACTCTTCACTGCCCGCCTGGCTTGTCCATGGACCGCGCTGCGGCCCGAACTTGTTGCGCCCCATGATTTCGGCGCCGACGCCCGGCGCCCACTGGCTGGCCAGGGCGTCGTCGACGCCAGTAGTGCCGCCCGATTCGCCGTGCATCGCTCGGAACGTGCGCGTCCCAAAGAACCACTCGTGCAACCGGCCGGCGGCGTGCCCGAAAGGCGCATCCAGGCTTTGGCCGATGCCGGTGGCGAAACCGTCGAGGGAAACCGAGAAGTTGTGCACGCGCACCTGTGACATGGTCGAAATCTCCTGAGTGTGTATCCCCGTTGAGCGTCCTTGCCTGGACTGACCATCGGCGCCCGTCGAACTCATCGCTCAGATTGCCGTCACGGTCGTGATGTGAGGCCGACCACGGCCGTGGCGGCAATTTCGCCGCCCCTATGCTGGGGCCATGGCGTCGATCTTCACCAAGATCATCAACCGTGAACTTCCCGGCCGCTTCGTCTACGAGGACGACGACGTCGTCGCGTTCCTGACGATCGAGCCCATGACCCAGGGGCACACGCTCGTCGTGCCGCGGGCCGAAATCGACCAGTGGCAGGACGTCGACGGCGCGACGTTCGCCCGGATCATGGCGGTGAGTCAGCTCATCGGCAAGGCGGTCTGCAAGGCCTTCAAGACCGAGCGTGCGGGGGTGATCATCGCCGGCCTGGAGGTGCCCCATCTGCACGTGCACGTGTTCCCCACCCGCCGCCTCAGCGACTTCGGCTTCGCCAACGTCGACCGCAACCCGTCACCGGAATCGCTGGACGAGGCGCAGGCCAAGATCAAGGCGGCCCTGGCTCAGTTGGCGTGAACCGGTTCCTGCGCCGGCACCTCGCTGACGCGCGGCAGCGTGACGCGGAAACAGCAGCCCTCGCCGGGCGAGGTGGTCACCGTGACAGCGCCGCCGTGCGCCCGCACCAGCGAGTCGACGATCGATAGCCCCAACCCCGTACCGCCGCTGGCGCGCGCCCGCGACGAGTCGGTGCGATAGAACCTCTCGAACACCCGCGACGCGTCCTGCTCGGTCATCCCGGGGCCCCTGTCGGCCACCTCGAGCACGGCGTCATCGCCGGCGGTGCCGACCCGCACGGTGACATCGGCGTTGGTCGGGGTGTGCTGCAGGGCGTTGGCGATGAGGTTGCTCAGCACCTGCCGGATCCGCGGTTCGTCGCCGAGCACCTCCGGGGTGCCCGGGCCGTCCAGCACCTCCATGGCGATGTTGCGTTTCGGATCCATCGCCTGCGCGTCGTGCACGGCGTCGCTGGCCAGCGCCAGCAGGTCGACCCGGTTGTGTTCGAGCGGTCGTTGCACATCCAGGCGGGCCAACAGCAGCAGGTCGTCGACCAGCAGCCCCATCCGGCTGGCTTCGCTCTCGATGCGCGACAACAGCATGGCGACGTCGCGCGCAGCGCCCTGGCGATACAACTCTGCGAAGCCCCGGATGGTCGTCAGCGGGGTGCGCAGCTCGTGACTGGCGTCGGTGATGAACCGCCGCATCCGCTCCTCCGAACCGCGCGCCTTCTCCGCCGAGGACTCCGAGGACGCGAGGGCTTCCTGGATCTGTGCGAGCATTCCGTTGAGGGCGAGCGACAGCCGGCCCACCTCGGTGCGCGGATCACGTTCCGGGACACGGCGATCCAACTGGCCGGCGGCGATCGCCGCGGCGGTCTTTTCGACCTCGGACAGCGGCCGCAGGCTGCGCTGAACCACCGCGAAGCCGGCGATGCCGACCACGACGAGCACCGCGACCCCGATGCCGATCTGCAGCCACACCAGGGAGCTGACCGTGTGTTGGACGTCGGACAGGTCGATCGCGACGGTCGTCAGGCCGTGCGGGCCGCGCACCGACACCGCGCGCCACTGGATGTCCGACCCGTTGACCGACGGCAGCGTCGTCGGATTGGGGCCCACGTCGTTGTCGGGCGGCAGCGCCGGTTCGGAGTTGCGGTCGTTGATGGCGGTGAACGGGGTGCCGTCGGTGCTGACGCCGCGCACGTAGAACTTGGACGGCGGGCGCCCCGGATCCGGGCCCTCGTAAGGGGGCGGCGACTGCTTGCGCGGGGCCTGCGCCCAGCCGCGCGACGCGTCGAGCAGCGTCTGGTCGATCCGGGAAACCAGGCTGTGCCGCAGGATCGACGTGACCGCGATGCCCGACACGGCCAGCCCGCAGGCCACCAGCACCAGGGTGGCGGCGACCAGCCCCACCCGGAGCGGCAATCCACGTCGATACTGCTTGGCCATCGGGGGTGACGCTTCGCTACCGCCGGTGACCGACCGCGGGCTCAGCGCGGTTCCCGCAGCACATAGCCCACCCCGCGCAAGGTATGCAGCAGCCGCTTCTCGCCGGTGTCGATCTTGCGCCGCAGGTACGACACGTAGGACTCGACGACATTGACGTCACCTCCGAAGTCGTACCGCCACACATGGTCGAGGATCTTGGGCTTGCTGAGCACCGTGCCCGCATTGATCACAAAGTAACGCAGCAACGTGAACTCGGTGGGCGACAAGGAGACCGGTTCACCGGCCTTCCACACCTCGTGGGTCTCCTCGTCGAGTTCGATGTCGGCGAAGGTCAGCCGGGCGCTGCGGGGCTCCGCTCCCCCCTTGCCCGCGCGCCGGAGGATGACGCGCAACCGGGCGACCACCTCTTCGAGGCTGAACGGCTTGGTCACGTAGTCGTCGCCGCCCAGGGTCAGGCCGGCGATCTTGTCCTGCAAGGAATCCCGGGCCGTCAGGAACAGCGCCGGGGCGTCGATACCGTCGGCGCGCAGGCGCCGCAACACCCCGAAGCCGTCCATGCCGGGCATCATCACGTCCAGGATCACCGCGTCGGGCCGGGCT
>NZ_LZJM01000170.1:0-693 GCF_001667665.1 Mycobacterium sp. E342 | reverse complement strand
GAGGATGCGTGAAGTGGGACGGCAGTTGTTCGAGACGCTGTTTAGCGGTCCGGTGTTGGGCTCCTATCGGGCCAGCCTGGGTGTTGCGCAGCAGCGCGGTGAACCGTTGCGGGTGGTGCTGCGCCTGACCGCACCGCAGCTTGCCGCACTGCCGTGGGAGGCGTTGTTTGATGCCGAGATCGACGCGTACATCTGCCGCAAGGAGCCGCTGGTGCGGCACGTGCCCGCTCCCTTTACCCCCGAACCTTTGAAGGTGACCCCTCCCCTGCGGGTGCTGGGTCTGGTCGCCTCACCGCGCGGGATGCCCGCTTTGGATGTTGCTGCTGAGCAGGAGCATCTCTCCGATGCCCTGGCGGCCCCGATCGGCGAAGGCTTGATCAAACTGGAGTGGTTGGTGCAGGCCAGTTGGGATGATGTGCAGGATAAGTTGTTAGCGCCCAGAAAGTGGCATGTGCTGCACTTCATCGGCCACGGCGACTACGACACGACCACGGATCAGGGTCAAATCGCCCTGGTTGGTGAAGGCGGCCAGGCGAATTTGGTGGGAGCCGACCAACTGGCCGACCTGCTGTATCAGCCCGACGGCACTCTTCGGCTGGTGGTGTTGAACTCCTGCTCTTCCGGCGAAGAAGGATCCCAGGATGTGTTCTCCGGAACCGCCGCCGCTCTGGTGCGTGGCGGCATCAGCGCGGT
>NZ_LZJM01000169.1:0-835 GCF_001667665.1 Mycobacterium sp. E342 | reverse complement strand
GTTCCATCGCCATCCAGTCCCAAGAGGTCTACGACCGCTACATGAAGTACCTGACCGGGTGCGCGAAGCTGTTCCGCCAGGGTTACACCGACGTCGACCAGTTCACGTTGGAAAAGTAGCGGACCCCAGCCCCTCGCGACCTACTTCACGAGGGTGAACTGCCCGACATTGCTGATGCCCTTGCGGAAGAAGTTCTCACAGCCGGTCAGGTAGTGCATGTACTTGTTGTAGACCTCTTCGGACTGGATCTCGACCGCCCGTTGGCGGTTGGCCTCCAGGTTCGCCGCCCAGGTCTCCAGGGTCCTCGCGTAGTGCAGCTGCAGCGAGTGGACCCTGGTCAGCTCGAAGCCCGCCGTGACCGCGTACTCGCCGACGGTCTGCGGTGTCGGCAGCCACCCGCCGGGGAAGATCTCGGTCAAGATGAACTGCGAGAAGTGCACGATCTCGTGGGTCAGCTTCATGCCCCGCGCCCGGGCGTCTTTGAAGGACGGGCGAACGATGGTGTGCAACAACATCACCCCGTCGGACGGCAGCGCTTGGTAGGCCATCTTGAAGAAGCGCCCGTAGCGCTGGCGGCCGAAATGCTCGAAGGCGCCGATCGAGACGATGCGGTCGACGGGCTCGTGGAACTTCTCCCACCCCTCCAACAGCACCCGCCGGGTGCGGGGCGTGTCCATCTGGTCGAACGTCTTCTGCACGTGCTCGGCCTGGTTCTCCGACAATGTCAGGCCCACGACGTTCACGTCGTACTTCTCGATGGCCCGCCGCATGGTGGCGCCCCAGCCGCAGCCGATGTCGAGCAGCGTCATCCCCGGCTCGAGCTTCAACTTGCCCA